>NZ_JBEYUZ010000009.1:0-259228 GCF_040643755.1 Streptomyces sp. NPDC047079 | reverse complement strand
CTCGTCCGTACTGACCTGGCTCTCCCCGCTCGGCTGGCTGGAGCACCTGCGGCCCTACGCGCGCGAACGGTGGTGGGTGCTCGCGCTCTTCGGCGGCGCTCGCCGCCGGGCCTTCGCGCTGCCGGATCAGCTTTTCGGGATCTTCCTCCGTACATCCTTGCGGGAGGTCGCACCCGGACGGGCCTCCGCGATCCAGGGGCCGTCGCCGGAGGGGTCCACGACCCCCTGCTCCAGCCACGCGTACGTACCGCTCAGGACGCCCTTGACCACCTTCCGGTCGAGGTCGTCGGTGTTGCTCCACAGCCGGCCGAACAGTTCGTCGACGCGGATGCGGGCCTGCCGGCAGAAGACATCGGCGAGCTGGTACGCCTCACGTCCGTGCTGCCCGCTCCTGCGCAGGTGCTCGGCGCGCACGCAGGCCGCGCTCATCGCGAACAGCTCGGCGCCGATGTCCACGATCCGGCCCAGGAAGCCCTGCTTGGTCTCCATACGGCCCTGCCAGCGGGACATGCCGTAGAAGGTGGACCGGGCGAGCTTGCGGGCGCTGCGCTCGACGAACCGCAGATGACCGGACAGGTCGACGTCCTGGCGGAACTCGCCGTAGGCGCCGGGGATCTGGCCCTGTCCGGCGACCAGTTTGGGCAGCCACTTGGCGTAGAAGACGCCGGCGTTCGCGCCCGCCTTCGCCTTGTCGGCCAGGGACTTGTCGGGGTCGATCAGGTCACCGGCCACGGACAGATGGGCGTCCACCGCCTCACGGGCGATCAGCAGGTGCATGATCTCCGTGGAGCCCTCGAAGATACGGTTGATGCGCAGGTCGCGCAGCATCTGCTCGGCGGGGACCGCCCGCTCGCCGCGGGCCTTCAGGGACTCCGCGGTCTCGAAGCCGCGTCCGCCGCGGATCTGGACCAGTTCGTCGGCCATCAGCCAGGCCATCTCGGAGCCGTAGAGCTTCGCGAGGGCGGCCTCGATGCGGATGTCGTTGCGGTTCTCGTCGGCCATCTGCGACGAGAGGTCGACCACGGCCTCCATGGCGAAGGTGGTCGCCGCGATGAAGGAGATCTTCGTGCCGACCGCCTCGTGCAGGGCGACCGGCTTGCCCCACTGCTCCCGGGCCCCCGACCACTCGCGGGCGATCTTCAGGCACCACTTGCCCGCGCCGACGCACATCGCGGGCAGGGACAGACGGCCGGTGTTCAGCGTGGTCAGCGCGATCTTCAGGCCCGCACCCTCCGGGCCGATCCGGTTGGCGCCCGGGACCCGGACCCGGTGGAAGCGCGTGACCCCGTTCTCCAGGCCGCGCAGGCCCATGAAGGCGTTGCGGTTCTCGACGGTGACGCCCTCGGACGCGGCCTCCACGACGAACGCCGTGATGCCGCCCTGGTGGCCGTCGGACCTCGGTACGCGCGCCATGACGACGAGCAGGTCGGCGACCACGCCGTTGGTGGTCCACAGCTTCACCCCGTCGAGGACGTAGTCGTCCCCGTCGGGCACGGCCGTGGTGGCCAGGCGGGCCGGGTCGGAGCCGACGTCCGGCTCGGTGAGCAGGAACGCCGAGATGTCGGTGCGGGCGCAGCGCGGGAGGAACCTCTCCTTCTGCTCCTGGGTGCCGAACAGTTTCAGCGGCTGCGGTACGCCGATCGACTGATGCGCGGACAGCAGCGCGCCGATCGCGGGGCTCGCGGAGCCGGCCAGGGCGAGCGCCTTGTTGTAGTACACCTGGGTGAGGCCGAGACCGCCGTACTTCGTATCGATCTTCATGCCGAGGGCGCCGAGCTCCTTGAGCCCGTTGATGGTCTCGTCGGGGATCCGCGCCTCGCGCTCGATGCGGGCGGGGTCGATCTGTGTCTCGCAGAAGTCGCGCAGCTTGGCGAGGAACTCCTCGCCGCGCTGCACGTCCTCCTCGGCGGGCAACGGGTGCGGGTGGATCAGGTCCAGCCGGAGGCGGCCGAGGAACAGTTCCTTGGCGAAGCTGGGTTTGCGCCAGTCCTGCTCGCGCGCGGCTTCCGCGACCTGGCGGGCCTCACGCTCGGTGACGGTGGGTTTGGGAGTGGGAGCTGTTGGTGCGGACATGAGGCTCACCTCGCCGCGAATCGGGGCTTGTGGGTCGCAGCCCGGGCGTACGTTACCGACCGGTGCTACTCGATCGTTGGTACCCCAATCCGGGAGAGGTCACCAGTCCTCGCGCAGCCGCACACCCGGTGAAAAAGCTCGGCGGACGTCCACGGAGTACGCCTCGGTGTCAAGTCGGCCGGTGCCTTGGAGACCACGCGGGCGAAGGGTGCCCAGCGCCGGATGGCATCGGCGCCGGGCCGCTTCTTCCCGCACATCGAAAATGATTTCTACCGGCTACGGGTACTTCTCGCTCAAGGAACCAGAGTGCGCAGACCGCGCCGGCGCCCTTCAAGCGGAATGAACCGCCGTCGATGCGCCAGGGCCGTCCACACGGCGACGAAGGAAGCAGCACAGACGAAGAGGGCAAAACCTGCGAGGTACTGTCCGACCCCGTATTCAATGTTGGCGGCCGCTGCCACGATGATCGCGGCGACGACGTTACTGAGCAGCACGATATTGAGGGGCTTGTTCGCGTAGACGCGCAGCTTCTCGCCTCCGGCTTCGTGACCCACATCCCGCTTGGGGCCACGCATGAGACTGTCGATCACGACGTACAGCGAGGCCGCGATCGAGGCCAGCTGCGACCAGAGTGACGGGGCGAGAACAAAGGGCAGGAACAGGCCGGCTGCGGAAATCAACATGCAGAGTCCACTGATCCGCAGGACGTTATTGAAGTCCTTCTTGGACAAGACATAGGTCATCTGCACGCGCACCATGGTGATCCGGTCGCTCGTCGGCCAGCCTTGCTCGTCATCCCGGCGGGGGATATCGACCGAGAACTCCTGGACACCTTCTTCCTCGGCACTCTCCGGCCTGAGGCTGACACCGGGCCAATCGGACTCCACGGTGGGCTCGCCGGCCGGGATCAGCCCGTGCGGCGTGACCACCTCCAGGTGGGTGCGTCGCACGTGACTCAGGAAGTCCAGAACGACCGCCACTTCGATCACGCCCCAGCCGAGACGTTTGGTGTCACCACTCCTGTCGAACTCATAGGTGACTTCCGAAGAGATCCCCGGGTGTGTATCGATCAGTGCTACCACAGGCATGTACCGGGTCATTTCGGCGATACGCCCCCTGAGGTGGGGATCTACGTCCTCCGCCTCCGCCGCTCGCTGCATAGCAGCGGTGATTTCGTCCGCCTGACCACTCCACGCGGCTGCGTCCAGCTGGCGGACAAGCTCCCCCCGGGAAGCGCTCCCAGTGGCGGCGCTGTCATCACTGTCCAGCAGTTGGTGGACACCTTTCGCGAACAGCCGCTTCACATCGGTCGATGTCAGCATGGGCAACCTCGGGCCGTTGCGTTCACTGAGGTGCAACTTGTCCAGGAATCTGTCGGCTTCCCAGGGCAGGACGTCAACGATGACCGGCGAGCTCTGCTGCGGATGGTTCCCGGCGGCCAGCTGGGGGCTGAGCTTCGTGCTGATCTTTTGGTGGGCGCCGACGAGGTCCTGGAAGTGGACGCGATGAGTGCGGGTCGAGATCGTGGCCGACATATGGGCGAGGTCTTCGAACATGCGCAGTGCGTTCCAAGAGGCGGGCAGGCCGCGCGCGTCCGCGGTGGTCAGAGCGTTCGGTGCCACTTGAGCTGTGAGGGGAGCGACCGGAGCGAGCCGCTCCGTGTAGTACGCGACGAGGTCACGGGCGAGCATGAGAATCCGCGAGGCCGCGGGGTCGGTGGGCGGCCGCTGCTGCACGATCAGGTCGTCAAGCGCCATCACTGCACTGTGCTCGACGTGTGCAGGTGCATTGAGGATCTCTGCCAGGGCCTTGATGGTGCGGGCCAAAGACACCGCGTCAGGACGAAGAGGCACTCCCGCGCCGACGGCCGCGGTGGCCGCCCGGCCCGCCGCCTCGGTGTAACCGCACGTCAGGGCACTGTGGGCGAAGGAGGACAGCCGCATGAATGCCGTCTCCGGGCGGACGGCCGCCAGATGACGCACCTCCTTGACGTACCAGTCCAACCGGTCGCTCTGCAGCGGTTCCAGTGGCTGGTGGAAGTAGGTCGCGGCGAGTCGGTGCGCTTGGCGGTACACGGAAGATCGCTCGCTGCGCAGACGTTCCAACAGCCCCGACCTCAGGAACGGCCGGATGATGTATCGCGCTTCCTGATCGGGGGAAACGTGAGGCACCGGATCCCCGGAGACCACCGGGGACGCCGCGACCTGCGCTGTCGTGACGGTCAATCCCAGGGCTGCGCTGGTGTACTCGATGATCGCAGCACCGAACCATTCATGGACGATCAGTGCCTCGATCAGCTGTCGTTCGTCGCCAGGAAGCCGGTCGAAGGAGTCCAGAGCTCTACGCAGGACAGAGTCCCGGTCCATTGGATCACTCGTCTCCGTGGGGCTCGATGTGCGTGGAGAAGAACTCGTCGATAAGTCCCGGGATGCCGTCATGCATGTCGTGGATCCTGACTGCTCGCCTCTTGAGACTGTGGAAGCCCAGTGAGTCGATCCACTCCTGCACCGCGTCGACTCCGAACGGCGGCAGCACCATCGTGTGCACCGAGCTGACGTGGGGTTGGGACAGCCGCGGGATGTTCCTTCCGGCAAGGAACACGCTTGTACCGGGCTGCGTCAGCAGATCCGGTAACAGGTCCCTGCCGAGCCAGTCGCGCATCGGCGCCTCACAATGTTCGAAGCCGTCCAGGCAGATCACAGGACGCCGAGCGTCGGAAGCCAGGTTCTCCATCAAGGCGTCACTCAGGGATGTCAGCTGAATACTGCGGTCAATGGATGCGTTGATGACCAGGCTGATGCTGGAGTTCCTCGCACGCAAGTCGTTGACCTGCACCTGAGCCGACTGTGTGAATTGCGATCGCGCCGTCCGGTAGCCGGGCACCGGTATCTCCTGCTGCCTCGCTTGCCGGGCCAGCTCGTTCAGCACGTCGACTTGGGAAACCATGCGTCCGAGATCGACGAAATAGACGCCTCCGGTCGTGTGCTGCCTGTAGATCTCCAGCAACAGGGACGTCTTGCCGATGCCTTCCTGCCCTTCGAGGAAGAGCGCCCTACGCTGCGTGCGCGCGGCAGCGATGTCCGCGGCGTGCGCCAGTTGTTCGGCGCGGTCTACGTGAACCTGACGGTGCCCCGGCACCACACCACTCCCCGCTTTCGGCTCTTCGGCAGCGGCTCAGCGCGCTTCCGGGGGCTCGGTGCTGCCAGGGGCACCAGGGGTCCGGCCGGAGCCGTCATCCGAGGTGATCTGCACGACGGTCCCTCTGACCTTTGAGCGGAAGAACGCGGTACGGACCCCTTTCACCAACGAGAAATGGGAGTTCTTGACCAGGGAGTCATGCGCTTGCAACTCCTGGTCGGTCAGCGGCTCCTGCCGCTCCGTACCCTCAAGGTTGGCGCGCACGCCGTAGCCCTGGATGCTCGCGTTCTTCAGCCTGTGGCGCAACGTAACGGCTATCGCCACCACGGCCACAATGATGACAACGGCAATGACGGCCTCGGGCCAGGTGATGTTCACTGGCAGTCCCCCTCCCCAACCGCCACCTGCGGTGACGGCCCCCAGACACTGTGCCACAGATGTGGCGCCGGTTGCATGGGCGGCCCTGAATCAGGGTCGGGTGATGCATCGCCGTGAAGTGTCTGGTACGCAGCAGGAGTTCGCGGTGAGGCGCCGGTGACCGCTGCGGAAAGCAGCGGCCGGTCCGGCAGTGCCGAGACGGCGGGTCCCCAGGTGGCGCGGCACCTGCTGCCGGAGGACCTGTACGAGGACGACTAGCCGCGTACTGACGGACCGGTGAGCGAGCAGGACTTCTCCACTTTCCTTCCGGCAGAGGCGACCGGACTCGCCTAGGTCGACCGCGCCCTGCTCGAACGCTACGACGACGGCGGCCCGGCTGCCGCGCGGGCGAGGCTGCAAGAAGACGGCCGGAGCCCCCGCACAGCGGGCTCCGGCCGTCGGTGGGAAGGGAGGGTCAGAGGGCGAGGCCCGTCAGGACCAGGACCCGCTCGTAGGTGTAGTCGTCCATCGCGTACTTCACGCCCTCGCGTCCGACGCCGGACAGCTTGGCGCCGCCGTACGGCATCTGGTCGGCGCGGTAGGACGGCACGTCGCCGATGACGACGCCGCCGACCTCGAGGGCCCGGTGGGCGCGGAAGGCGACCTGGAGGTCGTGCGTGAACACGCCCGCCTGGAGGCCGTACTTGGAGTCGTTGACGGCGGCGAACGCCTCGGCCTCGCCGTCCACCTTGCGCACGGTGAGGACCGGTCCGAAGACCTCCTCGCAGGAGAGGGTCGCCTCGGCCGGCACATCGGTCAGGACGGTCGGCGCGTAGGAGGCGCCGTCCCGCTTGCCGCCGGTCACAAGCGCGGCGCCCGCGGCCACGGCCTCGTCGACCCACGACTCCACGCGCTTGGCCGCATCCTCGCTGACCAGCGGGCCGACCTCCGTGGCGTCGTCGGAGGGGTCACCGGTGACCTGGGCCTCGACGGCGGCGACGATGCGCGGCAGCAGCCGGTCGTAGACCGAGGCGTCGGCGATCACGCGCTGCACGGAGATGCAGGACTGGCCGCCCTGGTAGTTGGAGAAGGTGGCGATGCGGTTGGCGGCCCAGTCCAGGTCCTCGTCGCTCGCGAAGTCGGCGAGGACGACGGCCGCGCCGTTGCCGCCCAGCTCCAGGGTGCAGTGCTTGCGCGGCACCGAGTCCATGATCGCGTAGCCGACCTTCTCGGAGCCCGTGAAGGAGATGACCGGCAGGCGCTCGTCCTGGACCAGGGCGGGCATCCGGTCGTTGGTGACCGGAAGGATCGACCAGGAGCCGGCGGGCAGGTCGGTCTCGGCGAGCAGGTCGCCGAGGATCAGGCCGGACAGCGGGGTGGCGGGGGCCGGCTTGAGGATGATCGGGGCACCCGCGGCGATCGCGGGGGCGACCTTGTGGGCGCACAGGTTCAGCGGGAAGTTGAACGGCGCGATGCCGAGGACGACACCCTTGGGGAAGCGGCGGGTGAGTGCGAGGCGGCCCTGACCGCCCGCGTCGGTGTCCAGGCGCTGGGCCTCGCCACCGTTGAAGCGGCGGGCCTCCTCGGCCGCGAAACGGAAGACGGAGACGGCACGGCCGACCTCGCCACGGGCCCACTTGATGGGCTTGCCGTTCTCGGCGGAGATCAGCTGCGCGATCTCCTCGGTGCGCTCGGCCAGCCGCTTCGAGACGTGGTCGAGGGCGGCGGCGCGCACATGGGCCGGGGTGGCGGCGAACTCGTCCCGCACGGCGTACGCGGTGGCGACGGCCTCCTCGACCTGGGCCTCGGTCGGAACGCTGACCTCGGCGACCAGCCGGCCGTCCCACGGGTTGGTCACATCGAAAGTGGTCTCACCGGTGGCCTGGCGGCCGGCGAGCCAGAAGGCGTGGGTGGAGGTCATGGTCGAGTCCCGGCCCTTCGGTAAGTGGTGTTCCTTGAACTGCGAGGTCCACGGTAGGGCCGGGGCGGCGAAGGGTCGTTTGTCCGGCAAGTAGCAGTGGGAGGCGGGGGTAGTACGCGTTGTACAGCCGCAGCCGGGCGGCCGTCACTCCCCTGCCGCGGCTGTCGCCTTGAGGGCGAGCCACAGCTCCATCCGTACGTCCGGGTCGTCGAGGGAGCGCCCCAGGATCTCCTCGACCCGTCGCATCCGGTAGCGCAGGGTGTGGCGGTGGACGCCGAGATCGGCCGCCGCCGCGTCCCACTGGCCGTGCCGTGACAGCCAGGCCCGCAGCGAGGCCACCAGGTCTCCTCGGCCCGTCGCGTCGTGCTCGCGCAGCGCGCGCAGCAGACCGTCGGCGAAGGCGCGTACCGCGTCGTCCTGCAGCAGCGGCAGGACCGATCCGGCCGCCAGTTCGTCGTGCTCGACCAGCGAACGGCCGCGCCGCCGTGCCACCGACAGGGCCTGTTCGGCCTGCTTGTACGCGGCCGCCGCGGCGATCGGACCGGCGGGCGCCGACACGCCCACCACCAGCTCGTCCTCGTCGGCGGCCGACTGCTCCCGCGCGGCGGCCCGTGCCGCCTGCACCGCCAGCGCGTACTCCTGGCACGCGGCGACGGCCGCGCCCCCGTCACCGGCGAGCACGACCAGCCGCTCCCCGTCGGGCACGACGAGTACGGACTCCCCCGAGCGCGCGGCGGCGGACTCCACGGTCTCGGCGAGGCCGTCCAGCGGGTCGCCGTCCGTCTCGGCCGCGGCGAGCGCCGCCGCGGTCGGCGGGGCGGGCGCGACGCGCGCGTGCCCGTCGGCGTGTGCCCGGGCCGCGGACGCGGACGCCGACTCGGCGAGGATCAGCCGGAACGGCGCGTCCAGCAGGTCGCCGTACAGGTCCCCGGCCACCGCCCGGGCATGGTCGGGCTCGCCGGCCAGCAGCATGCGCAGCACGGCCGTGCCGATCCGCTGCTCCGCTGCGTGCAGGGACCGGGACCGCTCGGTGGTCAGGGTCAGCAGGGCGATGGCGGAGTGGACCGCGTACCGCTCGGCGGTCCCCAGCGCGGCGGCCGTGCCCACGGCGAGCGCGGCACGCGGGCGGCGCCCGGTGCCCAGGGAGTGCAGCTCGACGCGGTCCTCGCCGCTCGGCCCGCCGACCACGGAACTCGCCGGCGCGGGCCGCTCCCGCAGCCGTTCCACATCGGCGGTCAGCCGTGCGGCGCGCCGCCCCGCCCACTCGGGCGCGGCGGCGACGACCGCGCCGGAGGCGTCGTACACCGCGGCCCAGCCGTCGACCTGCTGGGCGAGTGCGGCGAGCAGCCCCTCGGGGCCGTCGCTCAGGGCCTGTCGGGTCAGTTCCCGCTGGGCGGCGAACCCGGCGGTCACCGCCCGGTACTGGTCGGCGGCGAGTGCGGCTGAGACGGCCTTGCTGATGGCGAGGAACGGTGTGCGCCGGGGTACCTCGAGGAGGGGCAGCCCCTCTTCCTGCGCCGCGTCCACGAGCGCCTTGGGGATCTCGTCGTAGTTGACGCCGACGGCGAACCCGAGCCCGACCACACCCGCGGCCACCAGCCGCTTCACATAGCGCCGCATGGCTCCCGGGTCCCCGGCGTCCAGCTTCAGCGCCGTGATCAACAGCAGCTCGCCGCCCTCCATGTAGGGCACGGGGTCGGCGAGTTCGCTGACGTGCGCCCAGCGGACGGGGACGTCGAGGCGGTCCTCGCCCGCGCGCACGGTCAGCTTGAGCGCGGAGTGGTGGACGAGCGAGGCGAGCGTAAGGGGCATGGGGCCTTCGGTGTGCACGGGCGGGAGGTCTCACGGGATCCGTGACGGAGTTCTTCACGGAATCCGTAAGGGTCACGGACGGTGTGAGCTTGGTGATGCTTTGGCCGCCGCGTATGAACGACCTATGTCGATTCTGCCTCACCGTACGGTCGCGCCGGGCCCCATATCCGGACCTCCTGACCGGGGTTTCCGGACACCCCGCGCTCAGGTCCTGGCGCTCAGGTCCTAGCCGCGAAGGTTCACCAGGAGCGGGGGCGCGTGCTCGCCCTGCACGTTCGTCAGGGACAGCACCGCGTGCCCGGGTGGCACGGCGTGTGCCAGTTCCGATGCGGACCACCGTTCGCGCTCGACCTGGCGGACGGTCACGGCGCGCGCGGTGGGCGCATGACCGGTGATCACGCGGCGCAGCATGTGCAGGGCCTTGCCCGCGGGGGTCTCCGCGATGATCTGCCGGTCGGTGACGTCCCGGGCCTCGATCCACTCCTTGCCCCACACGTCGGCGAAGTCCTGTCCGTCCCAGGGGGTGAGTCCGGACAGTGCCATCCGGCACCCGGTGGCGCCGAGCAGCGGCCCGCGCAGCGGCCGGGGCACGTCGTCGAGGGTGCGCAGGGTGAGGACGGCCCCGGCGTTCGCGGACCGCAGCCGCTGGATGCCCCGGACGGCCTCCGGGGTCACCACGCCGGTCGCGTCGTCGAGCACCAGGCAGGCGAACAGGGAACGGTCCTCGCGCGCCGCGACGCCGGCCGTGAACTGGGCGAGCACCAGCCGCGCGAGGATGCGCGAGGCGTCGGCGTGGCCGCGCTCGGGCAGGTCGATACGGACCCGCACCGGGTGGTCCAGGGCGCGCAGCGAGAAGGGGCGGGACTCCCCGGAGGTGTCGAAGAAGGACGCGAAGGCGGGCCGGTCGAGCAGCGCCACCCGGTCGGCGAGGACGCCGCCCACGTCTCCGGGGTGCCGCGACTGCCGCTCCCGCGCGTCCAGCTCCCGCAGCAGCGAGTCCTGTCCGGAGTCCTCCAGGGCCTTGCGCAGTGCGGCGAGGGGGCCGGGGGCGCCGTCGAGGAGCTGCCGCAGCTCGGGCACCGAGGGGAAGCGGCCGTGGACGGCCCGGAAAGGCCCGAGGAGCTGGGCGAGCACGGTTGCGGAGCGGCGGCTGTCCCCGCCGGGATGCGGGTCGGCGAGGTCGCCCATGAGGGCCTCGGCGAGCACGGCCGCCGCCTCGTCCGGGTCGGTGGTGCCGCCGTACAGGTCCAGGTCGTACACCGATTCGGGATGGCCGATGCGTACGACGACGTCATAGGCGTCCACCGGGCCGAGTCCGGCACCGGCCGCGCCGACGACGACCACGGCGGCCCGCCCGGCGAGCGCGTGCAGGCACAGCGACTCGGCGAGCGGCCACACCACCGAGCCGGTCTTGCCGGAGCCGGCGGGCCCGACGGCGACCAGGGAGGTGCCGAGCAGGTCGGGGCCGAGGGCGAGTCCGGTGCCGCGGTAGCCGTAGGGGTTGCGCGGGTCGTCGATCGTGGTGCCGAGCCGTACCTGGCCGGTGATCAGGTCGTGCCGGGCGAGCCGGGTGGGCAGGTCGCGCTCCCCGGAGGGGTGCAGACAGGCTGCGGCGCCGTCCTCGAGGACCGTGCCGGTGAACGTGGCCAGGCTGTGCCGGCCGTTGACCACGCCCTGCCAGGCGCGTGCGATACGGGCGTGGTCGACGTCCCGCATGAGCCCGGCGCGCGCCTCGGCGGCGAGCCGGTCGGCGGCGTCGTGGGCGCCCGCGGCGCGGAGCTGGTTCCACTGGGCCGGGTCGTCCTCGGGGGCGGGCGGGGCCCGCTCGGGCTCGCGGCGCTTCAGACGGGGCGCCACGAAGCGGCGCCACACCTCGCCCCAGCGGCCGAGCCGGCCCACCGCGAGCATGATCCCGGCCACGACGAGAAGGTCGTAGCCGTCCCAGAGGACGAGGTTGAAGACATCGCCGTGGTTACCGCTTTGCCGCCAGGAGTCCGGTGTCAGCAGGTACAGGGGCAGGATCCACCAGTCGCCGAGATAGCCGTTGGACAGCAGGGACCACAGCAGCCAGCCGACCAGGAACGCGATCAGCGCGCCGCTCACCAGCTGCCGGGCCGGGATCTGCTCGGGCTCCTGGTCCGGGCGGGGCCGGTACCCGAAGCGCCAGATGCCCGGTGCCGCCTGGGGCCGTGGCGCCCGCACCCAGGTGAGGAAGTCGGTGCCGTCCGGGCGCGGGGGCACCCCCGGCGCCACCGAGGGCATCGGCGGCACCGCGGTGCGCTCCGGTGGCCCCGCCGGACGCGGTACGGGAGTGGCCCGTGTGCCGCGCGCGTCCTGCGTCCCGTCGCTGTCCATCGCCGTTGCCCCCTGACCAGCCGCTCCGTCCACCATCAGCGAGTCAATCTAACGCGCCCCACGGGGAGTTCACCGCACACGGCGCCGGGCCCGCGGTGACGCGTCCCGCTCCGCTATGTCCACCGCGGACAAGCAGCGGCGCGCAAGGCGCCCACATGGAGCATGCCCACCCCCCGCGACCGGATCTAGCCTGCGAGAAAAGAAGGCAAGCGTCCGAAAAGCACCCCCGCCCGGAGCCGACGCCCACCGGAACACCGGTGCGCCGGGACTCCGGTTCGGTTCGCACGATCATCAGGGAGCCCCCATGACCTCACTTCCGCAGGAGCGCCGCGTCGTCACCGCCATCCCCGGCCCGAAGTCGCAGGAGCTTCAGGCCCGCCGTACCGCCGCGGTCGCGCAGGGCGTGGGCTCCGTGCTGCCGGTGTTCACCGCGCGCGCGGGCGGCGGGATCATCGAGGACGTCGACGGCAACCGTCTGATCGACTTCGGCTCCGGCATCGCCGTGACCTCGGTCGGCGCCTCCGCCGAGGCCGTCGTACGCCGCGCGTCCGCCCAGCTCGCGGACTTCACCCACACCTGTTTCATGGTCACCCCGTACGAGGGCTACGTGGCCGTCGCCGAGGCGCTGGCCGAGCTCACGCCGGGTGACCACGCCAAGAAGTCCGCTCTGTTCAACTCGGGTGCCGAGGCCGTCGAGAACGCCGTCAAGATCGCCCGCGTCTACACCAAGCGCCAGGCGGTCGTCGTCTTCGACCACGGCTACCACGGCCGTACCAACCTGACGATGGCGCTGACGGCCAAGAACATGCCGTACAAGCACGGGTTCGGCCCGTTCGCGCCCGAGGTCTACCGCGTGCCGGTGGCCTACGCCTACCGCTGGCCGACCGGCCCGGAGAACGCGGGCCCGGAGGCCGCCGCTCAGGCCATCGACCAGATCACCAAGCAGGTCGGCCCGGACAACGTGGCCGCGATCATCATCGAGCCGGTGCTCGGCGAGGGCGGCTTCATCGAGCCGGCCAAGGGCTTCCTGCCCGCGATCCGTCAGTTCGCGGCGGACAACGGCATCGTCTTCGTCGCCGACGAGATCCAGTCCGGCTTCTGCCGCACCGGCCAGTGGTTCGCCTGCGAGGACGAGGGCATCGTCCCGGACCTGATCACCACCGCCAAGGGCATCGCCGGCGGTCTGCCGCTGGCCGCCGTGACCGGCCGTGCCGAGATCATGGACGCCGCGCACGCGGGCGGTCTGGGCGGCACCTACGGCGGCAACCCGGTCGCCTGCGCGGGCGCGCTCGGCGCCATCGAGACGATGAAGGAGCTCGACCTCAACGCCCGGGCGAAGGAGATCGAGGCGACCATGAGGGCCCGCCTCACGGCGATGGCCGAGAAGTTCGATGTGATCGGCGACGTCCGCGGCCGCGGCGCGATGATCGCGATCGAGCTGGTCAAGGACCGCGCCACCAAGGAGCCGAACCCGCAGGCGACCGCCGCGCTCGCCAAGGCCTGCCACCAGGAGGGCCTGCTGGTCCTGACCTGTGGCACCTACGGCAACGTGCTGCGCTTCCTCCCCCCGCTGGTCATCGGCCAGGACCTGCTGAACGAGGGTCTCGACATCATCGAGCAGGCGTTCGCACGCATCTGAACCGGCCGCCCCGGCCCCTGGGTCCGTCGGGATTCCGGGGCGGGGCGACGGAGGTCAGAGGGTGTGAAGAAGGTGTGCGAGGTGGATGGCGGGACGCGAATCCCGCTGTCGGAGCGGATTTTCCTGCCGTAGGTTTCTCGGCGGATGAGAGATACACCCGCCCACAGGGGACTGTGGACGGCGCCGGGCCGGGGCCTCCCCAGCTTCGACCTGGTCGTGCTTCGCGCACACACCCGGAGCTTCCAGCTCCGGTTCTCCTCACGATCGGACAGCCGCACGCCCCAGACCCCCCGGGGCGGGCGGCACCCCGATCCGGCCGGCCGCCTCGGAACCACCCCCCTGTTCCGGGGCGGCCGACCTGCGTTCCGCGGGGAGGACCCCGCCCGCGCCCGCGGCAGGCTGTCCCTGCGAAGCTGTGCCCGTGTCGACCCCCCGAGCACAGGACCCTCACCTCGCACCTCATCCGCCCGGCGGCAGGCCGCGTGTTCCGGCGTGGCCGGCCCCCGTGTCGGCCGTCGCGGGTCTGCTCTTCCTCCTGATCACCTGGCAGGTCGTCGTCCATGGGCCGCTCGCGCGCGTGGACGAGCGGATCGGCGGCGCCGTCGTGCGTCCGGACCGGGTCTCGGGGCTGCTCGCGGATCTCGGGAACATCGCGGTCGCCGTGCCGGTGCTGGCCGTCGTCCTCGCGTACGCGGCCCGGCGTGCCCGGCGCGAGGGGACGGACCGGTGGTGGCTGCCGGCCGTCGCCGCGGCCGGGCTCCTGGCGGTCCTGCCGGCGCTGATCGTCCCGCTGAAGGGGCTGATCGCCCGGCCGGGCCCGCCGTCGATGAGCCCGGAGACGGGCTTCTACCCCTCGGGACACACCGCCACGGCCGCACTCGCCTACGGCGCGGCGGCCCTGGTGCTGTGGCCGTGGCTGACCACCGCGTACGCCCGTCGGGGGCTCCTCGCGGTCTGCGCGGCCCTCCATCTCGGCGTCGCCTTCGGCCTGGTCCGCCACGGATACCACTGGCCGCTGGATGTGCTGGGCAGTTGGTGCCTGTGCGCGGTGCTGCTCTGCGCGCTGCGGATCCTCCTGCCCGGCCCGCCTGTTTCCCGCCCGGCGTGACCCTGTGACGCCGCTGGGGCGCCCCGTGCCCCCGTGCCCTGGCGGCTTTGGCAGGTCGACGGCGGCCTGTGCGAGGTCGGCCTCCAGGCGTTCGTGCCCGCGGCTCAGCTGTCGAAGCCCAGCCCCAGCCGGTCCATCGTTCTCAGCCACAGGTTGCGCCGCCCGCCGTGGGTGTCGGCCCGGGCCAGCGACCACTTGGTGAGCGCGATGCCCGTCCAGGCGAAGGGCTCCGGCGGGAAGGGCAGCGGCTTCTTGCGGACCATCTCCAGCTCGGTCCGTTCCGTGCGCTCCCCCGCCAGCAGGTCCAGCATCACCTCCGCGCCGAAGCGGGTGGCGCCGACGCCGAGCCCCGTGTAACCGGCCGCGTAGGCCACCTTCCCCCGGTGGGCCGTGCCGAAGAACGCCGAGAAACGCGAGCAGGTGTCGATCGCGCCGCCCCACGCATGGGTGAAGCGGACGCCCTCCAGCTGCGGGAAGCAGGTGAAGAAGTGCCCGGCGAGCTTGGCGTAGGTCTCGGGGCGGTCGTCGTACTCGGCGCGCACCCGGCCGCCGTACGGGTAGATCGCGTCGTAGCCGCCCCACAGGATGCGGTTGTCGGCCGAGAGCCGGAAGTAGTGGAACTGGTTCGCCGAGTCCCCGAGTCCCTGGCGGTTCTTCCAGCCGACCGACGCGAGCTGCTCGCCGGTGAGCGGCTCGGTCATCAGCGCGTAGTCGTAGACCGGGACGGTGTACGAGCGCACCCGCCGCAGCAGGTTCGGGAAGATGTTCGTGCCGAGCGCGACCCGGCGCGCACGGACCTGCCCGTACGGGGTGCGTACGGCCATGCCGGCGCCGTACGGCCGCAGGGTGAGCGCGGGCGTGTGCTCGTAGACCCGCACGCCCAGTCGCAGGCACGCGCGCTTGAGGCCCCAGGCGAGCTTGGCCGGATGGAGCATGGCCACGCCCCGGCGGTCGTACAGCCCGGCGAGGAAGGTCGGCGAGTCGAGCTGCTCCCGTACCGCCTCCTCGTCCAGGAACTCGGTGCCGTCGACGAGGCCACGGCGCTCCATCTCCTCGTACCAGTCCCGCAGTTCCCCCGCCTGGTACGTCTCGGTCGCGACGTCGATCTCCCCGGTGCGCTCGAAGTCGCAGTCGAGAGCGTGGCGGGCGACCGCCTTCTCGATCTCGTCCAGGTTGCGGGCGCCGAGCTCCTGGAGCTTGTGGATCTCGTCCGGCCAGCGGGCGAGTCCGTTGGCCAGGCCGTGGGTCAGGGAGGCGGCGCAGAAGCCGCCGTTGCGGCCCGAGGCGGCCCAGCCCGCCTCGCGGCCCTCCACCAGCACCACCTCTCGCTGCGGGTCGCGCTCCTTGGCGATGAGCGCGGTCCACAGTCCGCTGTAGCCGCCGCCGACGACCAGCAGGTCACAGGTCTCGGTGCCGGTGAGGGCGGGCTCGGGGTGGGGCTTGCCCGGGTCTTCCAGCCAGTACGGGACCGGCTGTGCTCCGGAAAGAGACTTTGTCCAACGGGTCATGGCGCTCGGGGCCATGATTTCAACTCCCTACCGGTGCATTACGCGGGGCGGTATTACGCCTTCTGGCGGTTTCGGCGACTGCCGACAGCCATGGAGGCCAGGACGAACAGTACGGCGACGATGAACATGGCCGTACCGATGACATTGATCTGAACGGGCGTTCCGCGCTGTGCCGAGCCCCAGACGAACATGGGGAAGGTGACGGTCGAACCCGCGTTGAAATTGGTGATGATGAAATCGTCGAAGGAGAGCGCGAAGGCGAGCAGCGCGCCCGCGGCGATTCCGGGGGCCGCGATGGGCAGGGTGACGCGCAGGAACGTCTGGACGGGCCCGGCGTAGAGGTCCTGGGCCGCCTGCTCGAGGCGCGGGTCCATCGACATGACACGTGCCTTGACCGCGGTGACGACGAAGCTGAGGCAGAACATGATGTGCGCGATCAGGATCGTCCAGAAGCCCAGCTGCGCGCCCATGTTGAGGAAGAGGGTGAGCAGCGAGGCCGCCATGACGACCTCGGGCATCGCCATCGGCAGGAAGATCAGCGAGTTGACGGCGCCGCGTGCGCGGAAGCGGTAGCGCACCAGCGCGAACGCGATCATCGTGCCGAGGACGGTGGCGCCGAGCGTCGCCCACACCGCGATCTGGAGGCTGACCGACAGCGAGCCGCACATGTCGGCGACACCGCACGGGTCCTTCCAGGCGTCCGTGGAGAACTGCTGCCATTCGTAGTTGAAGCGCCCCTTCGGTTTGTTGAAGGAGAACACCGTGACGATGACGTTCGGCAGGAGGAGATATCCGAGCGTCACCAGTCCCGCGAGGACGACGAGATTGCGCCTGAGCCAGTGTACGAAGGCCATTTAAACCAGATCCTCCGTCCCGGACCTGCGAATGTAGAAGGTGACCATGATGAGGATCGCGGCCATCAGGATGAAGGAGAGCGCCGCGGCCGTCGGATAGTCGAGAATCCGCAGGAACTGCGTCTGGATGACGTTTCCGACCATGCGGGTGTCCGTGGAGCCGAGCAGATCGGCGTTGACGTAGTCACCGGCCGCCGGGATGAAGGTCAGCAGCGTGCCGGAGACCACGCCCGGCATCGACAGCGGGAAGGTGACCTTGCGGAAGGTCGTGAAGGGCCTGGCGTACAGATCGCCCGCCGCCTCGTGGAGGCGTCCGTCGATGCGCTCCAGGGAGGTGTACAGCGGCAGGATCATGAACGGCAGGAAGTTGTACGTCAGACCGCACACCACCGCGAGCGGGGTGGCGAGGACCCGGTCTCCGGCTGTCCAGCCGAGCCAGTCGGTGACGTTCAGGACGTGCAGCGTGCCGAGGGCACCGACGACCGGTCCGTTGTCCGCGAGGATCGTCTTCCAGGCGAGGGTGCGGATCAGGAAGCTGGTGAAGAACGGGGCGATCACCAGGATCATGATCAGATTGCGCCAGCGGCCCGCGCGGAAGGCGATGAGATACGCGAGCGGGTAGCCGAGCAGCAGGCACAGCACTGTCGCGGCGGCCGCGTAGAGGACCGAGCGGACGAACTGCGGCCAGTACTCGCTCAGCGCGTTCCAGTAGGTCGCGAAATGCCAGGTGACCTTGTAACCCTGCTCCAGGGAACCCGTCTGCACGGACGTGGACGCCTGGTAGATCATCGGCAGCGCGAAGAAGACGACCAGCCAGAGGATGCCGGGCAGCAGCAGCCAGTACGGCGTGAGGCGGCCCCGTTTGCGTGGGGGCTTCCTCTCGGGGGCGGTGGGCGCGAGCGGTGGGGGCGCCTCGGTGACAGCGCTCATCAGGCGGCGTCCTCCTCGACACTCTCCACGCCCGCGTCGATGTCCTGCGCGGCGTCCAGGCCGAAGGTGTGGGCCGGATTCCAGTGCAGGACCACCTCGGCTCCGGGCACGAGACGGATGTCGCGGTCGATGTTCTGGGCGTAGACCTCGAACTCGGGGCAGGCGGGGCTGTCGATGACGTACTGGGTGGAGACGCCGATGAAACTGGAGTCGGCGATCCTGCCGGTGATGCGGTTGCGGCCCTCGGGGATCTCGCCCGCGTCGTCGGCGTGGGTGAGGGATATCTTCTCCGGGCGAACCCCGACCAGCACCTTGCCGCCGGTCGTCGTCGGCGCGGAACATCGCGCCTCGGGGAGGGACAGCTTGCCGCCGCCCGCCCTGAGGATGATCTCGTCGCCGCTCCGGGAGTCGACCTCGGCCTCGATGAGGTTGGAGGTGCCGAGGAAGTTGGCGACGAACGTGGTCTGCGGGTTCTCGTAGAGGTCGGTGGGCGAGCCGAGCTGTTCGACGCGGCCCGCGTTCATCACGGCGACCGTGTCGGCCATGGTCATGGCCTCCTCCTGGTCGTGCGTGACATGGATGAAGGTGATGCCGACCTCGGTCTGGATGCGCTTGAGCTCCAGCTGCATCTGACGGCGCAGCTTCAGGTCCAGGGCGCCGAGGGGCTCGTCGAGGAGGAGCACCTTGGGGTGGTTGATCAGCGCGCGGGCCACGGCGACGCGCTGCTGCTGGCCGCCGGAGAGCTGGTGCGGCTTCTTGCGGGCCTGCTCGCCGAGCTGCACCAGGTCGAGCATCTCCTCGACCTGCTTCTTCACGGACTTGACACCGCGCCGGCGCAGGCCGAAGGCGACGTTCTCGAAGATGTCGAGGTGCGGGAAGAGGGCATAGGACTGGAAGACCGTGTTCACCGGCCGCTTGTACGGCGGCAGATGGGTCACGTCCTGGTCGCCGAGGCGTACGGCGCCCGTCGTGGGCTCCTCCAGGCCGGCGATCATGCGCAGGGTGGTCGTCTTGCCGCAGCCGGAAGCTCCGAGCAGGGCGAAGAAGGAGCCCTGCGGCACGGTCAGGTCCAGCGGGTGTACGGCCGTGAAGGCGCCGTAGGTCTTGCTGATCCCGGAGAGGCGGACGTCGCCGCTGTTGTCTGTCGTCATCTTCGTCACGCCCCTGTGAGCTTCGCGAACTTCTCTTCGTAGGCCGTCTCTTCCTTCTGCGTCAGCGAGCGGAAGGCGTGTGACTTGGCGGCCATGGCCTTGTCGGGAAGGATCAGCGGATTGTGCGCCGCGTCCTCGTCGATCTTCTCCAGGTAGGGCTTCACGCCGTCGACGGGACTGACGTAGTTGACGTAGGCGGCGAGTGCGGCGGCCTGGTCGGGCTCGTAGTAGAAGTCGATGAGCCGCTCGGCGTTCGCCTTGTGGCGGGCCTTGTTGGGGATCAGCATGTTGTCGGTCGACGTCATGTAGCCGCTGTCCGGGATGACGAAGTCGACGTCCGGGCTGTCCGCCTTGAGCTGGACGATGTCACCGCCCCAGGCCACGCAGGCGGCCAGGTCGCCCTTGGCGAGGTCGGAGGTGTAGTCGTTGCCGGTGAAGCGGCGGATCTGGCCCTTGTCGACGGCCTTCTGGAGCCGGGCTATCACCGCGTCGAAGTCGTCGTCGGTGAACTTCTCCGGGTCCTTGCCCATGTCGAGCAGCGTCATGCCGATGCTGTCGCGCATCTCCGACAGGAAGCCCACGCGGCCCTTGAGCCTGGAGTTGTCGAGCAGGTCGGAGACCGACTTCACCTCGATGCCGTCGAGCGCCTTCTTGTTGTAGGCGATGACGGTCGAGATGCCCTGCCAGGGGTAGGAGTAGGCGCGCCCGGGGTCCCAGTCGGGGCTGCGGAACTGCGCCGACAGGTTGGCGTAGGCGTGCGGCAGGTTGGAGGGGTCCAGCTTCTGCGCCCAGCCCAGCCGGATCACCCGGGCGGCCAGCCAGTCCGTGAGGACGACGATGTCCCGGCCGGTGTCCTGGCCGGCGGCGAGCTGCGGCTTGATCTTGCCGAAGAACTCGTTGTTGTCGTTGATGTCCTCGGTGTACTTGACCTGGATACCGGTCCGCCTGGCGAACGTCCCCAGTGTCGGATGGTGCTTGCCGCTGTCGTCGACGTCGATGTACTCGGGCCAGTTGGAGAAGTTGACGACCTTCTCCTTGGCCGAGCGGTCCTGGGCCGCGGTGCCGCCCTGGGTCTGGCCGGCCGCGGGGATCCCGCAGGCGCTCAGTGCACCGAGTCCGCCGGCCGCGAGCGCGCCGCCCGCGGAGGCGCGCAGCAGCGAACGGCGGGTGAGGGAGGCCCTGCCGTTGCGCAAACTGCGCCGCACGGCGGCCACTTGGGCCGGGGAGAGGCGGTCGGGCTCGTACTGCTCCATGCGCGTGCTGCCCTTTCGGGACATGGGCCGTGGTGGGCGGCCGGTGCGGTCTATCGGTCCCCGAAGATCGTGCGGTGCCAGTCCTTGCGGGCCACCGCAGTGTTGTCGAACATTACGTGCTTGATCTGCGTGTACTCCTCGAACGAGTACGCGGACATGTCCTTGCCGAAGCCGGACGCCCGGTATCCGCCGTGCGGCATCTCGCTGATGATCGGGATGTGGTCGTTGACCCAGACACAACCCGCCTTGATCTCGCGGGTGGCGCGGTTCGCCCGGTAGACGTCCCGGCTCCAGGCGGAGGCGGCAAGGCCGTAGGGGGTGTCGTTGGCGAGCCGGATGCCGTCGTCGTCGGAGTCGAAGGGCAGGACGACCAGGACCGGACCGAAGATCTCGGACTGGACGACCTCGCTGTCCTGTGCGGCGTCGGCGATCAGAGTGGGCCGGTAGTAGGCGCCCTTGGCCAGGTCGCCCGCAGGTGCCTCGCCGCCGGTGACCACGCGCGCGTAGGAACGCGCCCGGTCCACGAAGGCGGCCACCCGGTCCCGCTGGACGTGCGAGATCAGCGGTCCGAGGTCGGTGCCGGGGGCGAACGGATCGCCGAGCCGGACGCTCTCCATGAGGGCGGCCGTCCTGGAGACGAACTCCTCGTAGAGGGGCCGTTGCACATACGCGCGCGTAGCGGCCGTGCAGTCCTGCCCGGTGTTGATGAGCGCGCCCGCGACGGCGCCGTGGACGGCGGCCTCCAGGTCGGCGTCGTCGAAGACGACGAAGGGTGCCTTGCCGCCCAGTTCCAGGTGGAGCCGCTTGACGGTGGCGGTGGCGATCCCGGCGACGCGCCTGCCGACCGCCGTGGATCCGGTGAACGACGTCATGGCCACGTCCGGGTGCCCGACGAGGTGCTCACCGGCCTGTGGGCCGGTGCCGGTGACGACGTTGACCACTCCGTCCGGAATCCCGGCCTCCGTGGCGGCCCGGGCGAACAGCAGCGAGGTCAGCGGGGTCAGCTCGGCGGGCTTCAGCACGATGGTGTTTCCCGCGGCGATCGCCGGCAGGATCTTCCAGGCGGCCATCTGGAGGGGGTAGTTCCAGGGAGCGATGGAGCCGATGACACCGATCGCCTCGCGGCGGACGTAGGAGGTGTGGTCCCCGGAGTACTCCCCGGCCGACTGCCCCTGGATGTGCCGGGCGGCACCGGCGAAGAAGGCGGTGTTGTCGATAGTGCCCGGCACGTCGAACTCACGGGTCAGCTTCAGGGGCTTGCCGCACTGGAGGGACTCGAAGCGCGCGAAGGCCTCGGCCTGGTCGGCGAGGACGGCGGCGAAGCGGTGCAGCGCGTCGGAGCGCTCGCCCGGTGTCGCGCCGGCCCACTGGGGAAGGGCGGCGCGGGCGGCGGCCACCGCGCGGTCGACGTCTTCGGCACCGGCCAGTTCGTACGTGTACACCTCGTCGCCCGTCGCCGGGTCGACGACCGCGTGCGTACGGCCCGATGTGCCCTTGGCCGGTCGGCCCGCGATGTACTGAGCACCGTCCGCGAAACGTATCCGTACGTCGTCCCGCACGCTCCGGCGGGTGTCGGCGCCGTCGGCGTTGTGCATGTCGCTCTCCTCCGCCGCCGGCCCGCGTCCGGGCGGGGGGCTGGCGTAGCTTCGGCTCGATTTGAGTGCCGATCCTGACAGAGCAAGTGGAGTCCAACAAGTGATTCCGTTGTTGCCTTTTGGTTACGCGACGGAATCTGTCGACCAGGTGTCGAGTGCTCACGAAAAAGGAGGGACGGAGTGTCAGTGGTGCCTGCCAGACTCGGGTGGCATGGAGAAGATCGATTCTCGGGAGGCCTTGGTCAGGGCGGTCCGCGTGGGGGCGAGGGTCAGGTACCTGCATTTCTGGGGCCACCGGCCACGTCCGGACGGACGGATCGGGCCGGGCTGTCTGAGCCAGTGGTGGCCGTCGCCGTTCACCGTGGACGGCGTGGAGTACGCGACGGCGGAGCACTGGATGATGGTGTCGAAGGCACGGCTCTTCGCCGACGCGGACGCCGAGCGCACGGCCCTGCGGGCACCGAACCCGGCGCTCGCCAAGAAGGCGGGTCGGCTGGTGCGCGGCTTCGACGAGGCGATATGGAAGCGGGAGCGGTTCGCGATCGTGGTCGAGGGCAGTGTCCACAAGTTCGCGGCCCACGCCGATCTGCGGGCGTTCCTGCTGGGCACCGGTGACCGGGTGCTGGTCGAGGCGAGCCCGGTGGACCGGGTGTGGGGCATCGGGCTCGCCGCCGCCGACGAGGCCGCGGCGGATCCGGAGCGCTGGCGGGGGCCGAATCTCCTGGGGTTCGCGCTGATGGAGGCGCGGGAGCGACTGCGGGCACAGGCGTGAGGGCGGGCACAGCGGTCGTAGGGCGGGCACAGCCGCGATTGCGGGCACAGCCGTCATAGGGCGGGCACAGCCTCATGAGGAAGGGGCCGCCCCGTAGGGACGGCCCCTTTCGACGGCGGCTCAGGCCCCGTTCAGAACGTACTGGCCGACCCCAGGAAGCTCGCGAAGAGGACGATGCCCAACAGCGGCAGCACCACCGTCGCCAGGATTCCGCAGACCAGCCCGGCGGTCGCCGCGCCCTTGTTGGTGGCCTCGCCGCGCTTGGCCTTCCCCCGGCCTATGGCCCCGAAGATGATGGCGAGGATGCCCAGGATGACCCCGAAGATCCACAGGAAGAAGGTCAGGCTGCACACCAGGCCGATGACGCCCAGCACCAGACCCGCGGTGCCCATGCCGTTGCTCGGCTGCGCGGGCATGCCGTAGCCGGGCCCCGCCGGGTACGCCACGGGCGGCGCGGCCGGGTAGGACGGGCCCGGCTGCGGGTAGCCGTACCCCGGGCCGGACTGCGGGCCGGACTGCGGGTATCCGTAGCCGGGCGCCGACTGCGGCGGCTGCATCGGCGGCCCGAACCCACCGGCCCCGGGACTGGCATCGGACATGACTGGTCTCCCCTCCGTTGGCGGTCAAGGCATCGTAGTGGCCTGTTCACCAGGGGAGCGGCTCCAGGCCCAGGGCGGGGTCAGTCATGGACCAGCACGGGAGCCGAGGTGCTGAGCGCGCCCCCGACATAGGGGTCGTCGGGGTACGAGGGGTTGTTGATCGCGGCCGTGATCCCGATGATCATCAGCACGATCACGGCCATCCCCAGGACGATCCCGACGATGCCGAGGATGAACCCCGCGAGGGCCTGGCCGCGGTTGTCGGCCTCCCCCGACTCCGCCCGCTTGCGGCCCTTGATCCCGAAGATCACGGCGAGGATGCCGAGGACCAGGGAGACGACGCCGTACAGGCAGAAGAGGCACACCGAGAGAATGCCCAGCACCATGGCGGTGACCCCGAGCCCGTTGCGCGGGGGCGCAGGCATCCCGGGCCAGCCGTAGCCGGCGTAGCCCGGGGGCACCGGGTAGCCATAGCCGGCCGGGGTGGCGTACGCGGATGCCGCCGGGTCCTCGGGCGCCATCGGCGGCGGCGGCAGGGGGAAACCTCCCCCACCCGGACCGGGGGCACCGCCCGCCTGGGGACCGAAGGCACCGCCCGTCTGCCAGGGGCCGCCGCCCGCCGCGCCGGGCCCGGGCGGGGCGAACCCGCCCGCCGACGGCGTCGGCCCGCCGATCGTGAGCCCGTCGTGGAACGACGGCGGGGGCCCGCCCGCCTCAGGCCCGCCCGCGCGCGGCGGCCCGGCGGGGGGCGGCCCGGCGGGGGGCGGCGGCCCGGCGGCGGGCTTGTGCATCGACACCTTGCGCTCCGGTGGCGCCCACGGGTCGTCCGCACCCGCTGCGTCGCCCGGTCCCTGATGTTCTTCGTCGGCCACGGTAAGCCCCCCAAGTCGCTCGAACCGTCATGCTAAGGCCGTTGCCGCGCCCGCGCTCCAGCCGCCCCCGCCGAGGGGCCACGGCCATGCGTGGGCCGTGGGTGGCCCGTGACATGCGGCCCGGGCCGTATGCCTAGGATCGTCCCGAGTCATCGATCAGCCGATCACCCGCGTCCCGCCCGAACCCGGCGCCGGACGCCGTTCCCGGGGAGGAACCTTGACCGACCACCGCGACACCGGTGCCGTGCGCGACCTGCACGCCTTCATCGCCGGACTGCCCAAGGCCGAACTGCACGTGCACCACGTCGGCTCCGCCTCCCCCCGCATCGTCGCGGAACTGGCCGCGCGTCACCCCGACTCCCGGGTGCCCACCGACCCCGAGGCCCTGGCCGACTACTTCACCTTCACGGACTTCGCCCACTTCATCGAGGTGTATCTGTCCGTCGTCGACCTGATCCGCACCCCCGAGGACGTGCGCCTGCTGACGTACGAGATCGCCCGCGACATGGCCCGGCAGCAGGTCCGCTACGCCGAGCTGACCATCACCCCGTTCTCCTCCACCCGGCGCGGCATCGACGAGCGCGCGTTCATGGACGCGATCGAGGACGCCCGCAAGGCGGCGGAGGCCGACCTCGGGACCGTGCTGCGCTGGTGCTTCGACATCCCCGGTGAGGCGGGCCTCGAGTCCGCCGAGGAGACGGCCCGGCTGGCCACCGACGACCGGCTGCGACCCGAGGGACTCGTCTCGTTCGGGCTCGGCGGACCCGAGATCGGCGTCCCCCGGCCGCAGTTCAAGCCGTACTTCGACCGGGCCATAGCGGCCGGTCTGCATTCCGTGCCGCACGCGGGTGAGACGACCGGCCCGGAGACGGTCTGGGACGCGCTCGTCGAGCTGCGCGCCGAGCGCATCGGGCACGGCACCAGTTCCGCCCGGGACCCCAAGCTGCTCGCGCACCTCGCCGAGCACCGCATCGCGCTGGAGGTCTGCCCGACCTCCAATATCGCCACGCGCGCCGTCCGAACGCTCGACGAGCACCCCGTCAGGGAGTTCGTGCGGGCCGGTGTCCTCGTCACCATCAACTCGGACGACCCGCCGATGTTCGGCACGGACCTCAACAACGAGTACGCGGTCGCCGCACGGCTGCTGGACCTCGACGAGCGGGGGCTCGCCGGCCTCGCCAAGAACGCGGTGGAGGCGTCCTTCCTCGACGACGCCGGCAAGGCGCGGCTGACGGCCGAGATCGACACCTACACCACGGCCTGGCTCGCGCCCTGACGGCCCCACCACAAGGAGCCCCATGCGCACTCTGACCGCCGTGGCCCATCGCGGCGACCCCTACCGCCACCGGGAGAACACGATCGGCTCGCTGCGTTCCGCGCTCCAGCGGGGCGCGGACGCGGTCGAGATCGACGTGCGGCTCACCCGCGACGGCGTTCCCGTCCTGCTGCACGACGCGACCCTGAAGCGGCTGTGGGAGCGGGACCGGCCGCTCGCCGCGCTCTCCTCCGCCGAGGTGCACGGGCTGACGGCGGGCGGAGTGCCGACCCTGACGGACGCGCTGACGGCGACCGACGGGAGCCGGGTGTTGATCGACCTGCCGGGCGGCCCGTCGGCCCGGGCCGTGCGCCGGATCGTGGACGTCGTCCGGGAGTGTGGCGCCCAGGAACGGGTGTACTACTGCGCGGGGGCGGCGACCATGCTGGCGGTCCGGGCGGCCGACCCCGCGGCGGAGATCGCCCTGACCTGGACGACCCTCGCCCCGCCGCGGCCCGCCCTGCTGGAGGCGGTGCGGCCGCGCTGGCTCAACTACCGCTTCTCCCTGGTGAGCGCGGAGCTGGCGGCCGGGGTGCACCGGGGCGGACATCTGCTGTCCGTGTGGACCCCCGACACCCGCCGCTCGATGCGGCGCCTGGTCGCCCTGGGCGTGGACTCGATCACGACGAACCGCCTCGACGCGCTCCACGCGGTGCGCGGCCACTGAGGAAACACCGCCGGGGCGGCGGCAGTTGGACGCCGTCCCGGGGTTCACTCGCCGAAGGCCGCGGCAGCACGGGCCGAGGGGACCGCTGCCGTCAGCCCCTCCAGCCGTTTGATCTTCCTCCGCACCGCGTACAGCGGAATCACGCCGAAGACCCCGAACGACATGTCGATCAGCGACCACCAGAAGGGGATGTGGCGGACCGGCCCGCAGACCAGGGCGAGCGGGACGATGCCCGCGCAGGCGATCATCCCGAACTCGACGACCCAGATGTTGCGGACGGGATCGCGGTACGGCCCGTAGAACGCCACCGCGATCACGAGGTGAGCGAACGCCAGCCAGTCCGTGCCGTACAGCACGAAGGGGTACTCGGCGTCGGTGGCGTCGAGGCCCCGGCGTACACGTTCGATCCAGTCCATGAGGGCGGGGAGGTGCCGAGGCACCGACAGGGACGTGAGCAGATCCTCGGTCCAGCGCAGTTCGTGCACCAGGGGGAAGGCCGTGGCGCCACTGAGCACCAGACAGACGACGAAGAAAACCAACCAGGCGCGGATGCCCTTCACAAGGGCGGCTCTGTCGCTCATGCCCGAAGCCTACGGGGCGAGTTGAACGTGTTCAAAAGTGGGGGACGGCAGGGGCGGGGTTCTGCACGACGATGGCCACCTTGCGCAACGGCACAACCATGAGGGCGGGGCCAGTCGTCCTCTCCCTAGGAGTCCGACGGAGGGGATGAGGGCGCAGCCATGCCGACGAGTCACCAGATCACCCCGCCCCGCGGCCGCGGGACGCTCCGCACCACGCTTCTCCTCGCCCTGGCCGTGGCGGTGCTCGGGATGGCCGGCCTGGGGTGGATCTCCCTCAAGCTGAACGGCAACATCGGCACCTTCGACGCGGGAGGCCTCTCCAAGGACCGTCCCCCCGCGGGCTCGTCCCAGGGCGAGAACGTGCTCGTCATCGGCTCGGACGCGCGCACCGGCGGCAACGACGCGCTCGGCGGCGGTGACAGGAACGACGTGGGCCGCTCCGACACCGCGTTCCTGTTGCACATCTACGCCGACCGCAGGCACGCCCTGGCCGTGTCGATTCCGCGTGACACCCTGGTGACCATCCCGCCCTGCCGGCTGCCCGACGGCAGCTGGACCGAGCCGCAGACCGACACGATGTTCAACGCGGCCTACTCCGTCGGCAACACCGCCAAGGGCAACCCCGCCTGCACCCAGAACACGGTCGAGAACCTGACCGGTCTGCGCGTCGACCACACCGTCGTCGTGGACTTCAAGGGCTTCGCCGCGCTGACGGACGTGGTGGGCGGGGTACGGGTGTGCCTCCCGCAGGACATCTACGACAAGGACCTCAACCCCAACCGCGCCACCCGTGGCCACCTGCTGTTCCAGAAGGGCGAGCAGACGGTCCTCGGGCAGAAGGCGCTGGACTACGTACGTATACGGCACGGCATCGGCGACGGTTCCGACATAGGCCGGATCAAGCGTCAACAGGCGTTCGTGGCCGCCCTGCTCAAGAAGGTCAGGAGCGAGGGGCTCACCCCGGCCAAGCTGCTGCCGCTCGCCGACGCCGCCACGAAGTCGATGACCGTCGACCCGGAGCTCGGCACGGCCGACAAACTGGTCGCGTTCGCCATGTCGTTGCAGAACGTCGATCTGCACCACACCAAGTTCGTCACCATTCCCTGGCGTTACCGGGGTTCCCGGGTCGCGGTCGTCGAGCCGGACGCCTCCGAGCTGTGGGCCGCGCTCAAGGCGGACCGTACGTTCGACGGCAAGGGCGACGGCGGCGGAAAGGGCCGGACGACGGCGACCGCCTCCACGGCGCCGGGCCCCGGCACGAGCGCCTTCGGGCAGGGCATCGACGTGGCCGTCTACAACGGCACCACGATCCGGGGCCTCGCAGCCCGCGCCGCGTCGGCACTCACCGCGCGCGGCTTCACGGTCACCGACACCGCCAACGCGAGCACCCAGGACCACACCGCGACGGTCATCGAGTACGGCACCGGCCGAAAGACCCAGGCCGAAAAGGTCGCCGCCCTCTTCCCCGGCGCCCGGCTCGAGCCCCTCGACGGCACGGGCGTCAACGTGGTTCTCGGCCGGACCTACGCCCCACACGGCACCCCTGCCTCACCGACACCGGTCGCCGTCCCCTCCTCGGTGGCGAACGACGCCCGGTCGGCGGACGACGACCCGTGCTCCGACCTGACGTACGGGTCGGGCGGCTAGTGCCCAGGCAGGCAACGTTCGCCCCGTGGCGACCTCCGGCACGCTCCCCACCGCCGCACCGACCGAAAGCCCAAGTACGTGCAGTACGAGGACCGCGGAAGTCGCGACGACGGGAAGTGAGACGGGCAGGCCTAGGACCGGGTGCCTCTGCCGGGTGTGGGGACGACGGTGGACCTGCTCGCCGACGGCTCGCCCCGTCCCGGGGCCGGTGTCGTCGACGGCCGGCGGGTGGGGATCGCCGAGCCGCTCCGGCTGCCCGACGGGTCGGCCCGGGGCCTGCCGGTCGGACTGGGCCCGGCGGGCTCGGGCCGTTTCGGCACCGAGGGAGAGGCCGACGGGCTCGGCAGCGCCGGGCGGCCGCTCGCGGGCGGGGGCGCCAGCGGAGCCACGGGGGAGGCGGGTGCCTCGGGTGTCGCCAGACGCAGCGGCAGCGCGATGAGGGCGGCGACGGCACAGGTCACGCCGACCCCGGCCGCGGCACGGAGCACACGGCGGCGGGCCGCGGCACGGCGGATCGCCTCGTACCGGCCGGGGGGCGCGCCGAGGTAGTCGGAGCCGGGCCGCAGGATCACCGCGAGGGGGTCGTCGGGTTCGAACTCCGGGCCGTCGTCAAAGCGTGTGGTCAAGGCTTCTCCTCAGATGGACGCGGAGCAGTTCTCGGGCCGCGTGGAGGTCGGCCTTGACGGTTCCTTCCTTACGCCCGGTCAGCACGGACACCTCCCGGATCGGCATGTCAGCGTAGTAGTGCAGCAGGATCGGGACGCGCAGCCGTTCCGGCAGGGACTGCACGAGCAGGCGCACCGAGGGATCGGCCTGCTCGGGGTGGGGGCGTAGGGCGACTTCGGAGGTGACCCGGTGCACGGCTCTGCGCTCGCGCTCCAGCTTGCGCCAGTGGTCCCGGACGAGGTTGGCCGCGGTGACATAGAGGAAGCCGCGGGGCTCCTCCACGGACGTCCAGCGGGCCCAGAGCCGGGTGAACGCCTCCGAGGCGATCTCGTGTGCCGTGTCGTCGTCGTCGACGAGACGGCGGCACCAGCCGGCGAGGCGCGGGTAGAGGGCGGCGAACAGCTCGGAGGCCGCCCTGTCACGGGACCGTTTCAACGCTCTCCATGGTCGTGAGGGAACTCGCAGGGAAGGACCCCGGGCCGTCGGCGTACGTTCCTTCGGCCCGGGATCCACGACGGCGGGTCAGGGGCGGGTGGCGCTCGACGCGGAGCTGAGCGCGGCGAAGACGATCACGTTGTCGAGGTACCCGTCGCCGGTACGAGGGCCGCCGCAGGTGATGAGCCGCAACTCCGGGCGGTCCACGTTCCCGTAGACGTCGTCCGCGGGAAAGTCCGCCTTGGCGACCGTGCGTACGGCTGCGGCGGTGAACACCGCCGCCGTGCCGTTCTCCAGGCGCGCCTCGATCCGGTCGCCCCGGCGCAGCCGCGCGAGGTGACGGAAGACCCCGTCCCCGTAGGCGCCTACCGTGACATGGCCCAGGATGACCGACGGGCCGATCTGGCCCGGTGTCGGCGAGTGCCGGTACCAGCCCGCCCGGTCGTGTGCCGTGACCGGTGGCACCTGCACCCCGCCGTCCGGTGCCAGCCCCAGCCGGAGGACGGGGGTGTCGACCCCGATGGCCGGGACCAGCAGCCGCACGGGGATCGAACGGGCCAGGGCCCGCACGGCCTTCCCGGAGGCCGGCGAAGGCGCCGACGTGGCCTGGGGGTCCGCGGTCGCGGCCCGGTGGGTCCGGGGGCCGCCGCAGCCCGCGAGCAGCGAGGCCGTCGCCGCGGTGACGAAGGCGCGCCTGGAGAGGGGCGTCATGCCCCGGTCGCCCGCCGGCGGCGCACGACGAGGACCGCCGCACCGCCCGCGACCAGCGCCGCGGCGCCGCCGCCGATCAGCCCGCCCTCGGCCCCGGAGCGCGGGGAGGGGGCGGCAACTCCGGTGTCGGGCGCGCCCTTGGGTACGACGGACACCTGACCCCGGGCCGACGGCCGGGCCGGTGCGGCGCTCGAAGCGGCGGAATCCCTGGTCGGTGCGGCGCTCGGTGCGGTGGAATCCCTGGTCGGCGAGGCGCTGGGAGCCGGGGCGGCGGTGGCGCCCGGGCGGCGCGTGGGTACCGGGCTCGGGCTGGTCGCGTCGGCGAACGCGGGCACGGTGCCCGCCAGCACGGCGGTGCACGCGAGTGCCAGGCCGCTGAGGACAGTTCGGCGCATGGAGTCGCTCTCTTTCGTCGGTCCGCCCGTTGTCGGCGGGCTGGGGAACGGATCGAGCGGAGAGACGAGGCAGCGACGAAGCGGGTTGTAAAGAGGAGGCAAAGTCGCCGGGGGCTGCCATCCGCCGAAGGCGAGGTGCTGGGCAATGGCAGGCACCTGCCGTGGCACGGCGAACGCAACAGGCGCAAGCCGGTGGCCGACACGGCGGCGGCCACCGGCTGGGGCGCCTCAGATCAGGCCAGCAGCTGACGGAGCACGCCGACGGATATGGCGTTGAGCTCCTTCGTCAGGCCGGTCTGAGTGCGCACGGTGTCCGCGGCCCAGTCGGCACCGGCCTGCGAGGCCTGCTCCTGGACACGCACCGCGGCGACCACCGACTTCTCACAGGCATCGACGACAGCGCGGCCTGTCTGCCTGACGGCGTGACGGTACTTGTCCTGGATGTCCGCCAGGTCGCGTACCGCAGCGCCGAAGGTGACGCCGTACTCCTCTGCTCTCATGCCCTCCATGAATACCTCCTCTGGGGTGTGCCTTTCTTGGACGGCCCTTCCCCCGCGGGCCGCGGGGGAAGGGAGTTGGCGGTTCACATGTCGAGGCCTCCGTTGACCCCCCAGACCTGTCCGGTGATGTAAGCGGAGGCGTCGTCGGCCAGGAAGCGCACCAGCCGGGCCACCTCCTCGGGACGACCGAGCCGGCCCAACGGCACCTGGCCGACGATGCGGTCGAGCACCTTGGCCGGGATGTGCTCCAGCATCTCGGTGGCGATGAAGCCGGGGGTGATGGCGTTGACCGTGATGCCGGTTCCGTACGGGTCCTGGCGGCCGGTCTTGGCCAGCTGGAAGGCGGCCTCCCGGGCGAGGGTCTTGGTCAGGCCGAACAGACCGGACTTGGTGGCCGCGTAGTTGGCCTGGCCGATGTTGCCCGTCTCGCCGATCACCGAGGAGATCATCACGATCCGGCCCGAGCCCTGTTCGACCATGCGGCCGAGCGCCGCCTGCGCGAGGTGGAAGGGGCCGGAAAGGTTGACGTCCAGCACCTGCTGCCAGTCGTCGTCGGTCATCGTCGCCACGGTGCGGTCGATGGTGATGCCGGCGTTGTTGACCAGCACGTCGATCCGGCCGTGTCGTTCGATCACGTCGGCGACCAGGCGGCGGCAGTCCGCCGCGGAGCCGACGTCCGCCTGGTGGGCGCTGACCCGCTCGTCGTCCGCTCCGAACTCGGTGCGGCACTGATCGACGAAGTCGCGGGCGCGCCGGGTGTTGCCGGCATAAGCGGCGGCGACGGTGGCTCCCGCACCGGCCAGGCTGCGGCTGATGGCGGCGCCGATGCCGCGGGTGCCGCCGGTGACGAGGGCGACCCGGTCCTGAAGGCTCCGGTCGGCGGCGGCGGTGACGAAGGGGGCGGTGATGGTCACGAGGTGCTCCTTGAGGGGGTGGGGCCCGAGCGGACGGCCAGCCAGCCGGCGATGTCGGGCCAGATCCGGTGACGGGCCTTGGACCCGGCCATCAGGCCGATGTGCCCGCCCGGTCGGTCGAAGTGTGTGACGTCGGGACTGCCGACGCGGTCGAGGAAGGGCAGAGTGCCCGCGCGCGGGGCTATGTGGTCCTCCGCGGCGGTCACCACGAGGACGGCGGCGTCGATCCTGGCGGGGTCGACTCGCCGGCCGCGCAGCCGCAGGGTGCCTGCGGCGAAGCGGTTGTCCTGGTACAGCCAGGTGATCCACTCGCAGTAGGCGCGGGCCGGGAACGGCGGGTTGTCGGCGACCCAGCGCGCCATCGACTGGAAGGCCTCCCGGTCGACGGTGCCCTGGTCCACCTGGTCCCACAGCCTGCGGTACGTGGTCACGTAGTTGCCCACCGGCTTGAGCATCTTGTTCGCCCAGTCGATGGCGTGACCGGGGATGACCCGCAGGTCCGCGAGAGCGGTCACGTCGTAGCTGTCGGCCGTGACCCACTGCCGGTACACCGAGCCCTCGGTGTCGAAGGGCATGGTCAGCAGGACGGTGTTGGCCACCGGACCCCGCGGGTGCAGCGCCGCGTACATCGCGGTGAACGCCGCGCCCATGCACCAGCCGACCAGGGACACCCGGTCGCTGCCGGAGCTGCGCAGCACCCGCCGTACGGCCCAGTGCAACTGGTCGCAGACGTAGTGCTCCAGGCCGCGGTCGGCGTCCTCCTCGTCGGGTACGCCCCAGTCGAGCAGGTAGACGTCGAATCCGTCGGCAAGCAGGAACTCCACGAAGGAGTTTCCCGGCCGCAGGTCGAACACGTCCGGCCGGTTGATCAGCGCGAACACCAGCAGCACCGGAACAGGGTGGCGGCGCCGATCGCTGCGGTAGCGGTAGAGCGTGGTCGTGCGGTGGGTCCAGACGACATCGCGGGGAGTGGCCGCGATGTTCGCCTCGTCCACGGTAAGGATCAGGTTGGCGGCCTCGGCCACCACCCGGGCGCCGCGCAGTGGATGACGAGTGGTCACGGCCCGGCCTCCTCCTTGGCCGCCCGGTCCGCCAGCTGGTCGCGCAGGTCCTCGACCTCCTGCAGGACTTGCTCCAACTTGTCCTCGCTTCGGGCGAGTTGGCGGCCGAGCCGCGTCACGTCGGCCCGCCCCGCCAGCCGCATGTTGCGCAGTATCAGGTCGCAGGTCTCGCCGCCGATCCGGGTCAGGGCGGCGAAGTTGCCGGCGGTCAGTCCCAGCAACTCGGCGAAGGCGCTGCCCGAAACCAGTTGTTCGGTGGCTTCGGCGGCCTGCTGCTCCATGGCCTCGTACCAGTCACGGAAGGGCTTCTGGGCCCCGTCGCGGATCGTGTTCTCGGCGCCCATCACAGGCCTCCCTCACGCTCGAACAGTGCGGCGATGCCCTGGCCGCCGCCGATGCACATCGACACCACGGCGTAGCGGCCGCCGATGCGGCACAGCTCGTGCAGGGCCTTCACGGTGAGCACGGCGCCGGTGGCCCCGACGGGGTGGCCGAGCCCGATGCCGCTGCCGTTGGGGTTGGTCCGCTCCGGCGGCAGCCCCAGCTCCCGGACCACGGCCAGGGCCTGGGCGGCGAACGCCTCGTTGACCTCGTAGACGTCGATGTCGTCCACCTTCAGGCCGGTGTCCTCCAGCAGGCGGCTGATCGCGGGGGACGGTCCTATGCCCATGTAGGCCGGCTCGACTCCGACGTGGCGGTACGCCACCAGTCGGGCCAGCGGCTCCAGGCCGCGCTCCTCGGCGACGGCCGCGTCGGCCAGGACGAGGGCCGCGGCGGCGTCGTTGATGCCCGAGGCGTTGCCCGCGGTGACGGTGCCCCCGGGCTTGAAGGCCGGGCGCAACTTGGCGAGGTCGGCCTCGGCGATGCCGGGTCGCGTGTGCTCGTCGGTGGTGACCTTGGTCGTGCCCTTGCGGGCGGGGACCTCCACGGGGACGATCTGGCCCACGAAGCGGCCCTCTGCGGTCGCGGCGGCGGCCCGGTGGTGGCTGGTGAGCGCCAGCTGGTCCTGGTCCTCGCGGGAGATCTCCCAGCGCTCGGCGACGTTCTCGGCGGTGATGCCCATGTGTACGTGGTCGAAGGGGTCGGTGAGCGCCGCGACCATGGCGTCGAGGATCTGGCCGTCCCCCATCCGGGCGCCCCAGCGGGTCTGCGGAAGCCAGTAGGGGCCACGGCTCATCGCCTCGGCACCGCCGCCCACGGCCACCTGGCAGTCGCCCAGCGCGATGCTCTGGGCGGCCGAGACGACGGCCTGCAGGCCGCTGCCGCAGAGCCGGTTGACGTTCATCGCCGGGACCGACACCGGCAGTCCGGCCCGTACGGTGGCCACCCGTGCCAGGTACAGGTCGCGCGGCTCGGTGGGGATGACGTGGCCGAAGACCACCTGCCCGGTGTCCTCGGGGGCCAGGCCGCTGCGCTCCAGCGCCTCGCGGGTGACCAGGGTGGCCAGGTCGGCCGGGGGGACGCCGGCGAGTGCGCCACCGAACTTTCCGATGGGGGTGCGGACACCGCTCAGGACGACGATGCCGCGGCTGTTGTGCTGCTGCATGGGGATACCTGTTCTCTTGCGTGGACTCAATGGGTGGGGTGGGTCACGGCGGCGGTCAGGGCGGCCATCACGTCCGGTTCGCCGAGCGTCGTGACATCACCGGTCTTCTGACCGGTGAGCAGGTCGCGCAGCAGGCGGCGCATGATCTTCCCGGACCGTGTCTTGGGCAGGCCCGCGGCCCAGACGACCCTCTTGGGCCGGGCCAGCTTGCCGATGCGGACCGAGATGTGCTCCCGCAGCTCGGCCTCCAGCGCCGCGTCGCCGGGGCGGCCGCCGGTCGGCGTCACGAAGACCACCACGGCCTGGCCGGTGAGCTCGTCGGGGATCGCGACCACGGCCGCGTCGGCGACGGCGGGGTGCGCGGCCACGGCCGACTCCACCTCGGCGGTGGACAGCCGGTGACCGGAGACGTTGATCACGTCGTCGGTGCGTCCGAGGATCCAGAAGTGTCCGTCCTCGTCCCGCCGGGCGGCGTCGCCCACCAGATAGGTGTCCTTGCCGAAGCGGGAGAAGTAGGTCCTCAGGTAGCGCTCGTCGTCGCCGTGCAGGGTGCGGAGCATGCTGGGCCACGGCTCGGTGAGGACCAGCAGCCCGGTCCCGGTGGTCACCGGGGTGCCGTCGGCGTCGAGGAGTTCGGCGGACACGCCCGGCAGCGGACGGGTGGCCGATCCCGGCTTGGTGTCGGTGGCCCCCGGCAGTGGGGCGATCATGATGCTGCCGGTCTCGGTCTGCCACCAGGTGTCCACGATCGGACAGCGACCGCCTCCGATCACCCGGTGGTACCAGTGCCAGGCCGTGGGGTTGATCGGCTCGCCGACGCTGCCCAGCAGCCGCAGCGAGGACAGGTCGTAGCGGCCCGGCAGCTCCTCGCCCCAGCTCATGGCGGCCCGGATGGCGGTGGGCGCGGTGTACAGGTGGGTGACGCCGTAACGCTCCACCAGCTCCCACCAGATCCCCTTGTGGGGGTGGTCGGGCGCTCCCTCGAAGAGCACCGAGGTGACCCCGTTGGCCAGCGGGCCGTACACCAGATAGCTGTGACCGGTGATCCAGCCGATGTCGGCGGTGCAGAACCAGACGTCCCGCTCCGGGGTCAGGTCGAAAACGACCCGGTGGGTGTAGGTGACGCCGGTCAGATAGCCGCCGGTGGTGTGGACGATGCCCTTGGGCGCGGCGGTGGAGCCCGACGAGTACAGGATGAACAGCGGATGCTCGGCCTGCAGCGGCATGGCGGGGCACTCCGGGTCGGCCGCCGCGCACAGGTCGGCGTACCAGCTGTCGCGGCCTGGCCGCATGGGGCACGGCGCCCCGGCCGCGCCGACGACCACGACGTGCTCGAGGTCGGGCAGGGCCTTCAGGGTCTCCTCCAGCGCCTGCTTGACCGGGGTGACGCGACCCTTGCGGCGGGCGCCGTCAACGGTCACCAGCACCCTCGCCCCGCAGGCCGCCATCCGTTCGCCGACCGCCTGCGGAGCGAAGCCGCCGAAGACGACGTTGTGAACGGCGCCGATGCGGGCGCAGGCGAGCATCGCCACGATGGCCTCGGGGATCATCGGCAGGTGGATGCCGACCACGTCGCCCGCGGCGACACCGAGCCCCTTCAGCACGTTCGCGAACCGCTGCACTTCGGCGAGCAGCCCCGCGTACGTCAGGGTGCGCGTCTCGCTTTCCTCGCCGTGCCAGTGGTAGGCCACGCGGTCGCCGAGCCCGGCGGCCACATGGCGGTCCAGACAGTTCGCCGAGGCGTTGAGCGCGCCGTCGGTGAACCACCGGTGGAATGGTGCCTGGGTGTCGTCCAGCACGGTGGTGAACGGCTTGTCCCAGGACAGGCGGCGGGCCTGTTCCGCCCAGAAGCCCAGCCGGTCGGTGGCGGCCTGCGCGTAGAGGGCTTCGGCGTCCTCCTGCGGCCGTCGGGCAAAGGCGGACGGCGCGGGGGAGGGAGGTCCGGCTGTCGTCGGCCGGTCGCTCTGCGGGTGCCGAGTGCGGTCCGTCACGGTGTTGCTCCTCTGCCGTGGGGGTGGTCGTGGCCCCGCCGATGTCGGTGCTCGGCGGAATGCCTGGTTACGACCGTGCGCCCGCCGTCGTCCGGCTGGAAGGGCGCTGCGACGGGCCGCGCGCAGGACGCGACGAGCGGTCCCTGCGGCGCGACGAGCGGTCGCCCGGGCGGTGGACGGCACGGAGGGCCGCGTGGTCGTACGGTGAGTACGTGATCGGTGTCCACCCGGCCGGGATCAGGCATCGGCGCAACCCGCTCAGAGCCGGCGGCGCCGACGTGGCCGTCGTGTTGCGGTCCGCCCGGCGGATGGCCGACGAGCTCGCCGGCGGCCTCACGCCGCAGGCCGCCGACCGGGTCGCACGCCGGGCACGCAAGCTGCTGGACGCCGACGGGGTCGTCCTTTGCGACCTGTCGGGCCCGCTCGGCACCGCGGGGAAACTGCACGCGGACGTACGCGAGCTGGCGGACCGCGCCCTCGCCGACGGCCGCCCGGTGCGCGCCGGCGGTGCCGTCGCCGCGCCGCTGCTCACCGGAGCGGAACCGATGGGCGCGCTGGTGGCGGACGGTGACGAGGTCGCGGCCGAGCAGGTGGAGGCGCTCGCCGACTGGCTCGGTGAGGCCCTGGAGCGAGCCGTGCTGGGCCTTGCCAGGGAGGAACTCGCGCTGGCCGAGCTGAGCCGCCTGCGCGCCCAGATCTCGCCGCACTTCATCTACAACGCGCTGTCCGCCATCGCGTCCCTGGTGCGCTCCGACCCTGAGCGGGCGCGGGACCTGCTGGTGCAGTTCTCCGAGCTGGCCCGCTACTCCTTCTCCGGGCGCGGCCAGTTCACCACCGTCGCCGAGGAGTTCCGCGCCATCGAGGTGTACCTGCAACTCCAACGGGCCCGCTTCGGCCCCCGGTTGTCGACCTCGGTGCGGGTCGCGCCCGAGGTCCTCCCGGCGACGTTGCCGTTCCTCACCCTTCAGCCGCTGGTGGAGAACGCGGTCCGGCACGGCATCGAACGAAAGCCGGGCGGGGGGACGGTGACCGTCACGGGCGCCGCGGTCGGGCCCGACTGCACCATCACCGTCGAGGACGACGGCGCGGGCATGGACCCGGAGCTGGCAGAAGCGGTACTGGCCGGGCGAGGCGAGCGCTCCGGAATCGGTCTCGCCAACGTCGACCAGCGGCTTCGCACCCTGTACGGCCCGGAACACGGACTGGTGGTGGAGACCGCGCCCGGCGCGGGCACCCGGGTCACGCTCCGGGTACCGCTGTCCTCCCCCGGGATGGCGACGAGATGACCAAGGAGTTGTCCGTCCTGGTGGTCGAGGACGAGCCGCTCACCCTCGACGAACTGGTGCACCTGCTGCACCGTGTCCCGGGAGTGGGACAGGTGGCCACCGCCCCGGACACGGTGTCCGCGCTCAGGCTGCTGCGGCATCAGGAGTTCGACGCCGCCTTCCTCGACATCGGCATGCCGGGACTCGACGGCATGGAGCTGGCCGGGCTGCTCTCCCGGCTGGCGCGGCCGCCCGCCGTCGTCTTCGTCACCGCCTCGCAGCAGCACGCGGTGGACGCCTTCGGGATCGGAGCCGTGGACTACCTGCTGAAGCCCGCCTCGGCCGACCGGGTGCGGCAGGCACTCGACCGGGTCCGCCGGGTCCGCGCCGTCCCGGCCCCGTCTGCCGCCGCCGTGCCCGAACCGGCCGACGACCTGGCCGTCCTCAAAGTGGAGTCGGGGGGCCGCACCCGGTACGTGCGACGGGAGCAGGTGCGGTTCGTGGAGGCGCACGGCGACCATGTCCGGCTGGATACCAGGGACGGCCGGTTCCTGGTCCGCATGCCGCTGTCCGCGCTGGAACGGAGCTGGTCCCGCGCCGGTTTCCTGCGGGTGCACCGCGGCTATCTGCTCGCTCTGCGCGCCGTGGAGGACCTGCGGACCGACGCAGTGGGCCAGCTGGTCGCCCATACCGCGGGCGGCGACGTCCCGGTCAGCCGCCGCCACGCCCGGCAGCTGAAGGAGCAGTTGTTCACCGCGGCCCGGGAGGGCCGGTTCGGCAGGGTCAGGCCATGAGCCGACAGCGCCGCGTCGCGGTGGTGAGCCCCCAGACCCGGCTGGCGCTGGCGAGACGGACGGCCGCCGGCCGGCACCTGGTGCTGCCGCCGGACTTCGACGCGCCGGCCGCCCGGCGCGCCTTTCGGCGTCAGCGCCGGCTCGCCGGCGTCACGGTGCTGGCCTTGGCCGCACTGCTGGCGGCCCTGCCGCTGCTGATCGCCACCGTGCCGCAGCTGGGCAGGATCCGGTGGGCCGGCATCCCCCTGTCCTGGCTCGTTGTCGGCGTGTTCGTCCATCCGCTGCTGCTGCTCGCCGCCGTGGGTCTCCTGCGCCTTGCCGAGCGGGCGGAGCGGACCCGATGACCGTCGCCCTGATCGCCGTGGTGGCGCTGGCTGCCCTGGGGATCGGGATGTTCAGCGTTCGGGTGGTGCGTACCTCGGCCGACTTCCTGGTCGCCGCCCGCAGCGTCTCCCCTGCGCTGAACGGCGCGGCCATCGCGGGCGAGTACCTCTCGCTGGCCTCCTTCCTCGGCGTCGCGGGCCTGGTTCTGCAGAGCGGTGTCGGGGTGCTCTGGTATCCGGTGGGCTTCACCGCGGGGTATCTCGTGCTGCTGATCGCGGTCGCGGCGCCACTGCGGCGCTCCGGCGCCTACACCGTGCCCGACTTCGTGGAGAACCGGCTCGGTTCGCCGCCCGTCCGGCGCCTGGCGGGCATGGCCGTGCTGCTCATCGGCTGGACGTATCTGGTGCCGCAGTTCCAGGGCGCCGGCCGCGTCCTGGCCCGTTTCGGTGGTGTCCCTTACCCGCTGGCCGTGCTGCTCGCCGGAACCGTCGTGGCCGGGACCGTGGCGCTGGGCGGCATGCGCTCGGCGACCTACGTCCAGGCCTTCCAGTACGCCGTGAAGCTGCTCTTCCTGGCCGTGCCCGCACTGGCGCTGATCATCGCCGTCGGGCCGGCGGGGCGGTCCGCGGCCGTCCACCCTGAGCGGGGCACCCACTTCCGGCATGCGACCACCGTCGAGTTCCATGCGCCGGCGGTCCTTCGGGTGCGTGCCCCGGTCACCGTCACCGTCGGCGACCGGGCGGCCACCTGGGCGCCGGGACGGCATGCCGTAGCGGACGGCGCACGGGTGCGCTTCCCCCAAGGGGCCGCGGTTCCCGAGGTGCGCGGCGCCCCGGAACTGGGCGGAGCGGCCTGGCGCACGCCCCTCCTGCACCTGCCCGGCGGCACGCACCCCCTGTTCCAGACGTGGTCGCTGCTGCTGGCCACGGTCTTGGGCACCGTGGGCCTGCCGCACATCCTGGTACGACTGCACACCAGCCCGGACGGCACGGCCGCGCGCCGCGCGGTCGTGGTCACCCTGGCCCTGCTCGGCCTCTTTTACCTCGCTCCTGCCGTGTACGGGCTGCTCGGGCGGACGACGGTCCCGCAGCTGTACCTCACCGGGCCCACCGACACGGTGGCCCTGGTCCTGCCCGCGGCGGTGCTGGGGCCGCCATGGGGCGCCGCGCTGTCGGCGGCCGTCGCGGCCGGCGCCTACGCGGCCTTCCTGGCCACCTCGTCCGGGCTGCTGCTGGTGCTGGCCGGCGGCATCGGCCACGACCTGCGCACAGGCTCACTGCGCGACCTGCGGGTGACGGTCGTGGTGGGGGCCGCGGTGGGGGTGCTGCTGGCGCTTCCGGCGCGGCCTGTGGAGCTCAACGTCCTGGTCGGCTGGGCTTTCGCCATCTCCGCCTCGACGCTCTGCCCCCTGCTGCTCCTCGGCATCTGGTGGCGTGGGCTGACGGCGGCCGGTGCCGGTGCCGGACTCGTCGTCGGCGGGGTGACGGCCGCAGGCGCTGCCGTGGCCTCCGCGCTGGGCGCCGCCCCCGCGGGCTGGACGGGGGACCTTCTCCTTCAGCCCGCCGCCTGGTCGGTCCCGCTGTCCTCCGCGGTCATGGTCGTCGTCTCCCTGCTGGGGCGGCCTCCCACCGGCGCGGAAGACCTCATGCTGGCCATGCACGTACCCGAGTCCGTGGAGACGGCCCGGTGGGGGCGTTGACGTCTGCGGGCGGCCGACCGTTCGTCGTGCTCCGGCGACCGTTCGTCGTACCCCGCCCCCCACCGGTCGGACCGTCCTTGCCCGCGCGGCGCGCCGCGGAACACGGTGGCCGCACCGGCACACACGACGGAAGGCGTTTCATGGACCTCCTCCTCATCGGCCCGCCCGGCGTGGGCAAGGGCACCCAGGCCGCCCGGCTGCGGCAGGCGCTGGGCATCCCTCACCTGTCCACCGGGGACCTGCTGCGCCGCCATGTCGCGGAAGGGACCGCGCTCGGCGCCGCCGCCGGCGCACACATGCGGCGGGGGGAGCTCGTCCCGGACGCGCTGGTGACCGAGATGACCCTGGAGCAGATCCTCGGCCCCTCCTGTTCGGCGGGCGTAATACTGGACGGCTTCCCTCGCACCCCCGCGCAGGCCGAAGCCCTCGACACCGCGCTGGCCGGCCACGCGCGGCGGCTCGCTGTGGTCCTCCACCTCACCGCCCCCGATCAGACGCTGCTGCGCCGCCTGACCGGACGCCGAACCTGCGCGGGCTGCGGGGACAGCTACCACCCCGACACCAGGACGCCGCGCACCCACGGGCAGTGCGACAGCTGCGGGCAGCCACTCGTCCAGCGCGCCGACGACACGGCGGAGACCGCGCGCACGCGCCTGGCGGTCCACACCCGGCAGACGCAACCGCTGCTCGCGCGCTACCGGCTGGCCGGCGTCCTTCACGAGATCGACGGCTGCGGAGACCCCGGCGACGTCACCCGGCGTCTCCTGGCCGTTCTCGCTCTGCGCGCTGCGGGCTCCTCGGCCCTTTGAGCCTTTGCTCGACCGGCGGAACGGCTGAAGCGGGGGCTCTGCGGAGTCCGGGGCATCCTGGCAGCATCCCGTCCCCACGGCCGGACAGTCGACGCCGCGTCGAGCGGCCCCACGGCAACCCGGCACCCCGTCAATCGGGTTGTGCACGGGCGGGGCTGCCGCGGCACACGACGCGCGGCGGCCCCGCACGGGACAACTCCCGTACGGGGCCGCGCCGGTGTCCTACCGGTGCTACGCGTCCAGCGACGTCATCACGTGCTTGATGCGCGTGTAGTCCTCGAAGCCGTACCCCGACAGGTCCTTGCCGTAGCCGGACTTCTTGAAGCCGCCGTGCGGCATCTCCGCGACCAGCGGGATGTGCGTGTTGATCCACACACAGCCGAAGTCGAGCGCCTTGGACAGACGCATCGCCCGCGCGTGGTCCTTCGTCCACACCGAGGAGGCCAGGGCGTAGTCGACGCCGTTCGCGTACTCGATCGCCTGCGACTCGTCCGTGAAGGACTGGACCGTGATGACCGGGCCGAAGACCTCGTTCTGGACGATCTCGTCGTCCTGCTTGAGGCCCGAGACGACGGTCGGGGCGTAGAAGTAGCCCTTGTCGCCGACCTGGTGGCCACCGGCCTCGACCTTGGCGTGCGCGGGCAGGCGCTCGATGAAGCCGGAGACCTGCTTGAGCTGGTTCGGGTTGTTGAGGGGCCCGTAGAGCACGTCCTCGTCGTCCGGCCGGCCCGTCTTCGTCTCGGCGGCGGCCTTCGCGAGCGCGGCCACGAACTCGTCGTGGATGGACTCGTGGACGAGGACGCGGGTGGCGGCCGTGCAGTCCTGGCCGGCGTTGAAGAAGCCCGCCACCGAGATGTCCTCGACGGCCTTGGCGATGTCGGTGTCCTCGAAGACGACGACCGGCGCCTTGCCGCCCAGCTCCAGATGGACGCGCTTGAGGTCCTTGGACGCGGACTCGGCGACGGACATGCCGGCGCGGACCGAACCGGTGATGGACGCCATCGCCGGGGTGGGGTGCTCCACCATCATGCGGCCGGTGTCGCGGTCGCCGCAGATGACGTTGAAGACGCCCTTGGGCAGGATCGAGCCGATGATGTCGGCGATCAGGACCGTGGACGCCGGGGTGGTGTCCGACGGCTTCAGCACGACCGTGTTGCCCGCCGCGATCGCCGGGGCGAACTTCCACACGGCCATCATCATCGGGTAGTTCCAGGGGGCGACCTGCGCACAGACGCCGACCGGCTCACGGCGGACGATCGAGGTCATCCCCTCCATGTACTCGCCGGCCGAACGGCCCTCGAGCATCCGGGCCGCGCCCGCGAAGAAGCGGATCTGGTCGACCATCGGCGGGATCTCCTCGGAGCGGGTCAGGCCGACCGGCTTGCCCGTGTTCTCCACCTCCGCCGCGATGAGTTCCTCGGCGCGCTCCTCGAAGGCGTCAGCGATCTTGAGGAGGGCCTTCTGGCGCTCGGCGGGCGTGGTGTCGCGCCAGGCCGGGAAGGCCGCGGCGGCGGCCGCCATCGCGGCGTCGACGTCCGCCTGCCCGGACAGCGGGGCGGTCGCGTACGCCTCGCCGGTGGCAGGGTTGACCACCTCGGTGGTCCGACCGTCGGCGGCGTCACGGAATTCGCCGTCGATGTAGTTGCGCAGACGACGCAGCTCGGTGCTCACTGCGGGCCCTCCAAGTTCGGGTGTCCAATCGCTGAGACTCCACCCTAATCCGAGGGGCCACGTTTTCAACAGCCCCGGTCGCATGACTGCTGCGAAATCCGCAAGGATCCCTCACCGAAACGACGAATTTCATCGATCGAGCCTTGCGAAACTGTCGAGACGTCGTGCACAGTGAGGTCGTGGCCAGTCGAAGCGCAGACCAGAGGGACTCCCGCGAGTCCAGGAACGGCGGTCCCCAGCTGGACGCCGTCTCCCTCGCCATCATCGAGCAGCTCCAGGAGGACGGCCGCCGGCCGTACGCCGCGATCGGCAAGGCCGTCGGCCTGTCGGAGGCGGCCGTGCGCCAGCGCGTCCAGAAGCTGCTCGACCAGGGCGTGATGCAGATCGTCGCCGTCACGGACCCGCTCACCGTGGGATTCCGCCGGCAGGCGATGGTCGGGATCAACGTCGAGGGCGACGTGGAGTCCGTCGCCGACGCGCTGACCGCCATGTCCGAATGCGAGTACGTGGTGATGACCGCAGGCTCGTTCGACCTGATGGTGGAGATCGTCTGCGAGGACGACGACCACCTGCTGGACGTCATCAACAAACGCATCCGGGCCCTCCCCGGAGTGCGCTCCACCGAGAGCTTCGTCTACCTCAAGCTCAAGAAGCAGACCTACATGTGGGGAACCCGATAGCCGTGAGTACCAAGGACCTCAGCAAGACCGCGTACGACCACCTGTGGATGCACTTCACCCGCATGTCCTCGTACGAGAACGCGCCCGTGCCGACCATCGTGCGGGGCGAGGGCACCTACATATACGACGACAAGGGCAAGCGCTACCTCGACGGTCTCGCCGGTCTGTTCGTGGTCCAGGCGGGCCACGGCCGCACCGAGCTGGCCGAGACGGCCTTCAAGCAGGCACAGGAACTGGCGTTCTTCCCGGTGTGGTCCTACGCCCACCCGAAGGCCGTGGAGCTGGCGGAACGTCTCGCCCACCACGCGCCCGGCGACCTGAACAAGGTCTTCTTCACCACGGGCGGCGGCGAGGCGGTGGAGACGGCCTGGAAGCTGGCCAAGCAGTACTTCAAGCTGGTCGGCAAGCCCACCAAGCACAAGGTCATCTCGCGTGCGGTCGCCTACCACGGCACCCCGCAGGGCGCCCTGTCCATCACCGGCCTGCCGGGCCTGAAGGCTCCCTTCGAGCCGCTGGTGCCGGGCGCGCACAAGGTCCCGAACACCAACATCTACCGCGCGCCGATCTTCGGTGACGACCCGGAGGCGTTCGGTCGCTGGGCCGCGGACCAGATCGAGCAGCAGATCCTCTTCGAGGGCCCGGAAACGGTCGCCGCGGTCTTCCTGGAGCCGGTGCAGAACGCGGGCGGCTGCTTCCCGCCCCCGCCCGGCTACTTCCAGCGGGTCCGCGAGATCTGCGACCAGTACGACGTGCTGCTCGTGTCGGACGAGGTCATCTGCGCCTTCGGCCGCCTGGGCACCATGTTCGCCTGCGACAAGTTCGACTACGTCCCGGACATGATCACCTGCGCCAAGGGCATGACCTCCGGCTATTCCCCGATCGGCGCCTGCATCGTCTCCGACCGCCTGGCCGAGCCCTTCTACAAGGGTGACAACACCTTCCTGCACGGCTACACCTTCGGCGGCCACCCGGTGTCGGCCGCGGTGGGCCTGGCCAACCTCGACCTGTTCGAGCGCGAGAACCTCAACCAGCACGTGCTCGACAACGAGGCCGCGTTCCTCACCACGCTCCAGAGGCTGCACGACCTGCCGATCGTCGGCGACGTCCGCGGCAACGGCTTCTTCTACGGCATCGAACTGGTCAAGGACAAGCACACCAAGGAGTCCTTCAACGAGGAGGAGACCGAGCGCGTCCTGTACGGCTTCCTGTCCAAGGCGCTCTACGACAACGGCCTGTACTGCCGTGCCGACGACCGCGGCGACCCGGTCGTCCAGCTCGCCCCGCCGCTGATCTCGGACCAGGGGACGTTCGACGAGATCGAGCAGATCCTGCGCGCGACGCTGACGGAGGCGTGGACCAAGCTCTGACCCGCCCGACCGTCCGATCGTCCGGCTGGATGACTCATCCGTCTGGATGATCAACGAACGGCCCCGTGCCGCCCGTTCGAGTGAGAAACGGCGGTCCGGGGCCGTCGCTGTCCCCGGCTCCGGGCGCAGTCTGCCTAGCGTGCGATGTGACCGATCGCCCCTGCCTTCGTTCCCCCGAACGGGTCCCCCGGAAAGGGACCGGGTCGGGAAAACGGATCAGAACCGAGGTGTACGCGATGGTGGCCCCGCCGGACAACGATGTGCTCTGGGCACACGCCCTGCGCTTCCAGCACAATGGCTCCCCCGCTCTCTGCGGTGTCTCCCTGGGGGTCCGCGAGCGCGAGATCCTGGCCGTCACCGGCCCGCGAGGGAGCGGCAAGACAACCCTCCTTCAGTGCCTGGCCGGGCTGCTGCCCGTCCAGCGGGGCGAGGTGTGGTTCAACAGCACGCCGGTGCACACCATGGGCTCGTTCGGCCGTGAACGGCTGCGCCGTGACCGCTTCGGCTGGATCGACCCCGTGCCCTTCCTCGTCCCCGAGCTGAACGCCTGGGAGAACGCCGCCCTGCCGCTGCTGCTGCGCGGCACCGCCCGACGCCAGGCCAAGACCACCGCCCTGGAGTGGCTGGAGCGGCTGGACATCGGCGGCAGCGCCCGCAAGCGCCCGGACGAGCTGGTCGCGGCCGAACGCCAGCGGCTCGCCGTGGCGCGGGCACTCGCCGCGTGCCCGACCGTGCTCTTCGCGGACGAGCCGACCGCCACACTGCACCGCTCCGACGGTGCCCAGGTGCTGCGCACGCTCACCGCGGCGGCCCGCTCGCACGGCATCACGGTCGTCCTGGCCACGCTTCATCCGGACGTCGCGGCCCTCGCCGACCGCACGGTGTCCCTGCTGGACGGGCGGCGCGTGACCACGGTCCAGCTGCCGCCGGTCCCGGAAACGGAAGGCCGGGCGGCGTGCTCGCTCTCCGCCTAGCCCGAAGGGCCCACCCCCTGGTCCAGCTCTGCCGGCTCCTGGTCGCCGCGGCCTCGGCCGGCACGGGCTTTCTGCTGCTGTGCACGCTCGGGTACGCCTTGGGGCATCCGGAGGCGCCGGCCGCTTCGGTGCTGCGACTGGTCTGGTGCCTCGGGCCGATCGCCGCCACGGTGTACCTCGCGGTCGCCGTCGCCCGCACGGACCCCGGCACCCGCCCCCACTCCCATCTCGCCGCCATCGGTCTCGGCCCCGCCCGGCTGATGGCCATGTCGGCACTGACCACGGCCCTGTCGACCACCATCGGCTCGCTGCTGGCGTTGCTGGCCTTCCTGCACGTGCGCGGCGATCTGCCCGGAACGCCCTTCGACGGCGTGGCTGCCGGGTTCCTCGCCGCGGACCAGCCGCTGCCGCTGCCCGCGGCGCTCACCCTGCTCGCGGTGGTGCCGCTCGTGGCGTCCGCGGCGAGCGCGGTGGCCCTGGGACCGAAGGACGGGTGGCGGCGCCGCGCGGGGAGCCGGGGCGAGGCACAGGCCGCCCCCGGTGCCGACGACGCCCATGAGGAACAGCCCGCCGGTCTCCCGGCCGAGGTCACGGCCTCCGGCCTGCCTCCCGCGGCCCGGCCCGCGCCGAGCGGACTGCCCTGGGGTGTGGCCGCGATCGCCGCGGGACTCGCCGTGGAGACGCACGCCAGTGGTACGGGCGGGGCACCGCGCCTCCACCTGCCCGGCGGTCTGGCGGGCGGGCCCGCCGGGGTCCTGGCGGGCTGGGCGCTGACCGCGCTGGGGCTGGCACTCGCCGGGCCCGCCGTCGCGCACCTGTGCGGCCGGCTGCTGGACTCCGCGCGCCCGGGAGCCGTACGGCTGCTCGCGGGGCGAGGACTCCAGCAGGAGGCGCGGCGGATCGGGCGGCCGCTCGGCGTGGTGTGCGCGGTGGCCTCGGGGACGTACGCCATGTCGGCGCCGTACGCCGGCGCGCGTCTGTCCTTCGGGCCGCTCACCGCGCTCGGTGCGGTGCTCGTGGCGGGGTGCGCGCTGGCGACGCTGGCGACGGCGGTGGTCGAGGTACGGCAGGCGCGCGCGGGCACGGTCGCCGCGCTGGTGCGGCTGGGCGCGCCGACCACGCTGTTGCGCACCGCGGCGCTCCTGCGGGCCGGCGGGCTGGCACTGGTGTTCGTGCCGCTGACGTGGGTGGTCGCGGAACTGGCGGCGATGCCGCTGAGGGGCTGAGCGGGCCCGCGAACACTCCCGGAGGAATTTTCGCCAGCGCCGATGAGTTCCGCCGCGGCCCTGGGTCTCTACTTCCGTACGGACCGCCACATCACCGGGAGAGACCGCTCATGTACCAGCAGATGATCTTCGTCAACCTGCCCGTCGTCGACGTCGAGGCATCGAAGAAGTTCTTCACGGAACTGGGCTACACGATCAACCCGCAGTTCACGACGGACGACTGCGCCTGTGTCGTCATCAGCGACACGATCATCGCGATGCTGCTGAGCAAGCAGCGCTACGCCGACTTCACCAAGAAGGAGATCGCGGATGCGACACGGACCAGCGAGGTGCTGCTGTGCCTCAGCGCGGAGAGCCGGGAGAAGGTCGACGAGCTGGTGGACCGGGCGCTCGCGGCGGGCGGCTCGATCGGCGGCGAGCCGCAGGACCACGGCTTCATGTACGGCCGTTCCTTCGACGACCTCGACGGCCACACCTGGGAGATCACGTGGATGGACCCCGCGGCGGTCCAGGGCTGAGCCCCCGCAGGTGAACGGCGGTGCCACTGCGGGGGGCGGGGTTGCTTCGGCGGCGTTTCAAACGTCTGGGCGGTTAATGACCAGGCAAAGACGGGGGTCATGCCGGACATCGGCGTTGACACCGCTCAGCCGCCGCTTATAAACCTGTGAGCCTCACGGGGACGGTGTTGTTGCGTCAACGTCCCTGGAACCCCCCCCGCAGTTGCGCATCACGTGAAGGGCAATCGTGTCCATAACCTCCCGCACCGCACGATCGGTGCGCATTCTCGGCGTCACCTCCGCGGCCGCCGCGCTGGCTCTCGGCGTCGCCGGAAACGCGCTCGCCTGTAACATCCGTGACTTCTCGGCCGTCGCGTCCTGCGACGCGAACGGGAAGGGCGTCATCACCGTCAAGGACATAGACGCCTCCGGCAAGGCGGCGACCGTCACCGTCTACCTCGAGTCGAACGGCGCCGACGAGAAGAAGGTCGGCGAGCAGACGGTCATCGGCTCCAAGGACGGCGCGACCGTCACCTTCTCGGAGGACTGGGCGCCCAAGGCCCAGTACCGCGTCCACGTCAACGCCAACGGTGGCCAGGTCGACGAGGACATCTCGCCGAACCTGACCACCCCGGACAAGGCCTGCGAGACCTCGCAGACCACCGCGCCGGCCACCACTCCCCCGACCTCGCCCACCCCGAAGCCGTCGGCCACGGCGAGCTCGTCGGCCACCCCGTCGGAGTCGGGGAGCACCCCTCCCGCCGCCACCGGGGACAACACCCCCTCGCCCGCGGCGGGGACCTCCAACCTGGCCGAGACCGGTGCCGGCTCCAGCACTCCCATGATCGCCGGTATCGCCGCCGGTCTGGTCGTCATCGGCGGTGGCGCGGTCTTCTTCGGCATGCGCCGTCGTGGCGCGTCGAAGACCAACTGACGCGCACGTCACCACCGTACGCGCAAGCGGCCCGCCCCCTGCCGGGGCGGGCCGCTCCGCATGTCCGGCCGGAGTGCCGTCATCCGCCTACACGCCGGACGCGTTCCCGAGGACGACGACCTCCGCCACGTCGAACACGACTCCTGCCTCGTCCCCGGGTTCCGGTGCCGCCCGCAGCGGACATGCCGCCTCCAGCGCCGGAGCCCGCTCGGGTTGCAGCCGTACGGCGACGTGGGTGCCGCGGAAGGTGCGTGCGGTCACGGTACAGCGCAGGCCCTCGGAGACGGGTACCAGCCGTACGCCGGCGGGCCGGACGAGCAGGGCGCCCGGTCCCTGCGCAGAGCCTTCGGGGACGGGGAGCTTGCCCCACGGCGTGTCCGCGGCCTCCCCGGAGACCGTCGCCACCACCACGTTGTCGAAGCCGAGGAAGCGGGCCACGAACGCGTCCGCGGGCCGCTGCCAGACTTCAAGGGGCGTACCGGACTGGGCGATTTGTCCGTCACACATCACGACGACCCGGTCCGCGAGGGCGAAGGCCTCGCCCTGGTCGTGGGTGACCGCGAGCACGGTCGTGCCCAACTTCCGGAACAGCTCGCGCAGTTCGACGACAAGGCGCTCGCGCAGCGAACGGTCGAGCTGGCCCAGGGGTTCGTCCAGCATCAGCACCCGCGGCCGGGGCGCGAGCGCGCGGGCGAGCGCGACCCGCTGCTGCTCGCCGCCGGAAAGCGCGGCGACGGGCCGCCGGGAGGCCCCCGGCAGCCCGACGAGGTCCAGCAACTCCTCGACGCGCGCCTCCCGTTCGGCGCGCGAGATCCCCTGCATCCGCAGCCCGAAGGCGACGTTGCCGCCCACGTCCCGCTGCGGGAACAGCTGATGGTCCTGGAACATCAGCCCCACCCCGCGCCGGTGAGCGGGCACCCCGGCCAGATCGCGGCCGTCGAGGAACACCCGCCCCGAGTCGAGCGGTTGCAGCCCCGCCACGGTCCGCAGCAGCGTCGACTTGCCGCCGCCGCTGGGCCCGAGCACGCACACCACCTCGTGCTCGGCGACCTCGAGGTCGACTCCGTCGAGCGCGGCGCGCCCCCCGAATCGTACGGCCGTCCGCTCCAGCCTGAGCATCGTCAGAACTCCCCCGTCCGATCGGTCCGCAGGCTCTCCAGGACCAGCAGCGCCACCGCGCACACCACCATCAGAATCGTCGAAAGGGCCATCGCCTGGCCGTAGTTGAGGTCACCGGGCCGTGCGAGCAGGCGTGCCACCGCGACCGGCAGCGTCGGGTTGTCGGGCCGGGCGATGAACACCGTCGCCCCGAACTCGCCGAGCGACACCGCGAACGCGAACCCGGCCGCGATCAGCAGCGCCCGCCGTACGATCGGCAGGTCGACCTCACGCCACACCCGCCACGGCGAGGCGCCGAGCACCGCGGCCGCCTCCCTCAGCCGCTCGTCCACGGCCCTCAGCACGGGCAGCATGGTGCGTACGACGAAGGGGGCGCCCACCAGCGCCTGCGCGAGCGGTACCAGGATCCAGGAGCCGCGCAGGTCCAGCGGCGGCCGGTCGAGAGAGATCAGGAACCCGAAGCCGACGGTCACGGCGGACACCCCCAGCGGCAGCATCAGCAGCGCGTCGAAGCCCCGTACCAGACGGCCTGCGTCCCGGCGGGCGAGGGCCCCTGCGGCGAGTGAGCCGATCAGCACGGCGATGAGCGTGGCGACGACGGCGTACGCGAGCGAGTTGCCGATCGCGTGGACGGGCGCGACGAGGAAGGTGCCGCCGTCCGCGTGCGTCAGTGCCTTGTAGTACGTGAGCCCGGGCGCGTCCAGCGACCGCCCGACCAGTACGGCGAGCGGCAGGACGAGCAGGACGGCGACGGTGGTGAGGACCGACCCGAGCAGCGCCCACTGGGCCGCCCCGCGCGGTCTGCGCGCCGTGCGGGACGCGTCGACCAGCCGCAGCGCGCTCTCCCGGCGGCGCACGGTCCAGGCGTGCACCACGAGGATCGCGCCGACCGCCAGGAACTGAATGATCGTCAGCACGGCGGCCGTGGACAGGTCGAAGATCTCCGAGGTCTGCCGGTAGATCTCCACTTCCAGCGTGGAGAAGGTGGGGCCGCCCAGGATCTGCACCACACCGAACGAGGTGAACGTGAACAAAAAGACCATGAGGGCGGCGGCGGCCACGGCCGGGCCCAGGGCGGGCAGCGTCACCGTCCGCCAGGCGGTGACGCGGGAGGCGCCGAGTACCCGTGCGGCCTCCTCCTGACGCGGGTCGAGCTGCGCCCACAGGCCGCCGACCGTGCGGACGACGACCGCGTAGTTGAAGAAGACATGGGCGAGCAGGATGGCCCACACGCTCGTGTCGAGCCGGACGCCCCACAGGTCGTCGAGGAGTCCGCCGCGGCCGACGAGGGCCAGGAAGGCCGTGCCGACGACGACCGTGGGCAGCACGAACGGCACGGTGACGACCGCGCGGAGCAACTGCTTGCCGGGGAAGTCCAGGCGGGCGAAGACGTAGGCGCCGGGCATCGCCACCAGCAGGGTCAGGGCGGTGGAGGCGAGAGCCTGCCAGGTCGTGAACCACAGCACATGCCGGATGTCGGACTGTGCGAGCACCTCCGCGACGCGGCCGGGGCGCCACACCCCGTCGACGCGCAGACCGCGCGTGACGATCGCGGCGACGGGGTAGGCGAAGAAGACCGCGAAGAACACGGCCGGCAGGGCCATGAGCCCGAACCGCGCCGCGCCGCCCCGGCTCCTCGGGGCTACTTCAGTACGAGCGACGTCCACGACCTGACCCACTGGTCACGGTTGGCGGCGATGTCCGCCGGGGCCATGGTCGCGGGGTCCTTGGCCGCGGGCCCGTACTCGGTGAACTCGGCGGGCACCGGCGCGCCCTGCACGACCGGGTAGACGTACATGTTGAGCGGCATGTCCTCCTGGAACCTCCTGCTGATCAGGAAGTCGAGGAAGGCCTTGGCGCCCTTGGGGTTGTGGGCGTTGCTCAGCAGACCCGCGAACTCGATCTGGCGGAAGCAGGTCCCGGTCGCGACGCCGGTCGGCGCGGTGTCGGGCCGCGGCTTGGCGTAGACGACCTCGGCGGGCGGCGAGGAGGCGTAGGAGACGACGAGCGGCCGGTCACCCCCCGCCTTCCTGCCGGCGGCCGAACCGGAGAACTCCTGCTCGTAGGCCTGCTGCCAGTCGTCGACCACCTTCACGCCGTTGTCCTTGAGCTTCTTCCAGTAGCCCTGCCAGCCGGTGTCTCCGTACGCGGCGGCGGTGCCGAGGAGGAAGCCGAGGCCCGGCGAGGACGTGGAGACGTTCTCGGTGACGAGGAGGTTCTTGTAGGCGGGCTTGGTGAGGTCGTCGAAGGAGGCCGGCGGGGCGAGCCTGTGGTCGGCGAAGTACTTCTTGTCATAGTTGACGCAGATGTCGCCGTAGTCGACGGGCGTCACCCGGTGCTTGTCCTTGTCCAGCTGGTACTGCGCGCCGACCCGGTCGAGTCCCTTGGCCGCGTACGGCTGGAACAGACCGTTGTCGAGGGCCCGGGACAGCAGTGTGTTGTCGACGCCGAAGAAGACGTCGCCCTGCGGATTGTCCTTGGTGAGGATCGCCTTGTTGACGGCCTGGCCCGCGTCGCCGTCGGTGAGGACCCTGACCCGGTAGCCGGACTCCTTCTCGAACGCCGCGATGACGCTCTTGGAGGCGGCCCACGAGTTGTGGCTGACGAGGGTCACGGTCTTGGAGTCGCCACCGCTCCCGTCGGTGGAGCCGGACGATCCGCACGCGGACAGCGTGACCAGGCCCAGCCCGACGGCGACGGCCGCGAACTGCCTTGCGGTGATGCTCACTGAATTCCTCCTGGAGGTGACCAGGAAGAGACGCGGCCCTGCCCGGGAACCCTGAAGAGTCCCGGGCAGGGCGCAACAGCTCGAGTGAAGACCGAACTCCCTACCCAGAATGACCTGGGCGAGGTTCAGAGGGTCTGCGGGCTCTCCCGCACTCTCAGCGCTGTGGCGCTCCCCTGTCGGAATATGAAGATATGGACTATGACGGTATGGACGGGCTTCAGACTACCGCTCGGTGGCCGCCAGCTGGCCACACGCTCCGTCGATCTCCTGGCCCCGGGTGTCCCGGATGGTCACCGGCACCCCATGGGCGGCGATCGCCTCGACGAACGCCTTCTCGTCCTCGGGCCGTGACGCGGTCCACTTGGAGCCGGGCGTCGGATTGAGCGGGATCAGATTGACGTGGACGGGCTTGCCCTTGAGCAGCCGGCCGAGCCGGTCGCCGCGCCACGCCTGGTCGTTGATGTCCCGGATCAGGGCGTACTCGATGGACAGCCGGCGCCCGGACTTCTCGACGTACTCGAACCCGGCGTCGAGAACCTCGCGCACCTTCCACCGCGTGTTGACGGGCACGAGGGTGTCGCGCAGTTCGTCGTCCGGCGCGTGCAGGGAGATGGCCAGGCGGCACTTGAAGCCCTCGTCGGCGAAGCGGTGGATGGCCGGCACCAGCCCGACGGTCGACACGGTGATCCCGCGCTGCGAGAGCCCGAGCCCGTCCGGCGCGGGATCGGTGAGCGCGCGGATGGCGCCGACGACCCGCTTGTAGTTGGCGAGGGGCTCGCCCATGCCCATGAAGACGATGTTCGACAGCCGCGCCGGTCCGCCGGGGATCTCGCCGTCGCGCAGCGCCCGCATGCCGTCCACGATCTGGTGCACGATCTCCGCGGTGGACAGGTTGCGGTCCAGACCTGCCTGACCGGTGGCGCAGAAGGGGCAGTTCATGCCGCAGCCCGCCTGGGAGCTGATGCACATGGTGACCCGGTCGGGATAGCGCATCAGCACTGACTCCACGAGGGTCCCGTCGAACAGCCGCCACAGCGTCTTGCGGGTCGTGGCCTGGTCGGTCGACAGATGCCGCACGACGGTCATCAGCTCGGGGAGCAGCGCCTCCTGGAGCTTGGGGCGCGAGGGGGCGGGGATGTCGGTCCACTGCTCCGGGTCGTGCGAGTACCGCGCGAAGTAGTGCTGCGAGAGCTGCTTGGCGCGGAACGGCTTCTCACCGACCGCGGCGACCGCCTCCTTGCGCTCGGCGGGCGTGAGATCGGCAAGATGCCGCGGCGGGGTCTTGGCTCCGCGCGGCGCGACGAAAGTGAGTTCTCCGGGCTTAGGCATGGCTCAACCAGTGTCGCAGATCCAGTTGTGTGACCTGCGGCTGTCACTCACTACGACTGTCGTTAGTAGTGGCCACCGGTCACTGCCAAGCGGCCTCGGACGGCCCGGGGACGGCCCGGGGACGGCCCAGGGGCGATCACGCATCGGCTGGCCGCCACTCGCCGAGCCGCACCCTGACCTGGTGGTATGGGCGTGCCAGAAGACCTCACCCATGACGAAGGCCCCGAGTGCGGGCAGGTCCATCCCGGCGTGACGTGCTCGGTGACCTCCGGCCGCCCGGCAAGGGTTCGATCGATCCCGTCAGCGGCTGCCGCCACCGCCGGTCAGCCGGTCAGCCGGTCAGCCGGTCAGCCGGTCAGCCGGTCAGCCGGTCAGCCGGTCAGCCGGTCAGCCGGGAGATGGTGCGTTCGATGACCCAGCAGCGTCGCCCTAGTACTGCAGTGCGACTTCGTGGTCGGGTGTTTGGATGCCTCGGCGGGTCGCCGTTACTGCCCGAGGGTCGAGATCGATCTGACGGCTGACCATCTGCTGTCAGCGAATCCGCCTCGCCGGGCGGTGATCCCCGTGCTTGTGTGTCGGTATGGAGATCCTGGTTCTGGGCGGAACGGCATGGGTGGCTCGGGAGCTGTCGCGGCAGGCGATCGAACGCGGCCATCGGGTGACCTGCCTCGCGCGTGGCGAGAGCGGAGAAGTCGCGGACGGAGCGACACTGTTCGCCGCCGACCGGCGCGATCCGTCGGCGTACGATCCCCTGCTCGACCGGGTATGGGACGCGGTCGTCGAGGTGTCATGGCAGCCGGGCTTCGTTCGTGGAGCGCTCGACGTGCTGGGCAGCAAGGCCGGGCACTGGGTGTATGTCTCGTCCGGCAACGCCTACGCCTCCCACGCCACGCTGGGGGCAGATGAGTCCGCGACCCTGCTCGCCCCGACCGATCGGAGCGAGGTCGACAAGGAGTTGTACGGCGAGGCGAAGGTCGCCTGCGAGCAGGCGTCCACGGCCGCTGTGGGCGACCGCCTCCTCATCGCACGAGCCGGGCTCATCGGCGGCCCGGGCGATCACAGCGGGCGTTCCGGCTACTGGGTCGCCCGCGCCGCACGCGATCCACGAGGGCCGATGCTGGTCCCCGACACACCGGCCATGCCCACCCAGGTGGTCGACGTGCGGGACCTCACCTCCTGGCTGCTCGACTCCGCGGAGACGGGAACCACCGGCACATACAACGCTGTCGGCCCGGTCGTTCCGTTCGAAGAGTGGATCGAGCTGTCCCGCGCCGTCGGCGGGCACACCGGTCCGGTGGTCACCGCCGAATCGGCGTGGCTGCTCGCCAACGGCGTGGCCCAGTACATGGGGCCCGAATCGCTGGCGATGTGGCTGGTTGAGCCGGGCTGGGAAGGGTGGTCGGCCCGGGACGGGTCCTCGGCGCGCGCCGCGGGGCTGCGTCACCGGCCCCCGGCGGAGATGCTGGCCGACACACTGCGCTGGGAACGCGAACAGGGGCTGGACCGGGAAAGGCGCGCAGGCCTCAGCGCGCAGCGCGAGCGTGAGTTGCTCGACGCCCTCGGCTGACGGCGCTGGACCGGTCTCGCACACCCGAGCGTCTCTGCAGGCGCCTTCCGTTCCGACTTCCCGATCTCGTGGTGGGCCCGGCCCAGCGCTGGCGCGCGATGTTCGACCAGGTTATGGCCCGAATCGCAGGCCGGTTCGGGCGAGTTGAGCCCCGGGCCGCGGCCCGGGGTGCTTTCGCTCGTCCCGCAGCAGCGGACGGTTCCTGTGGTGGCTCCTTCTGCCGCGGAGTCGGCCGAGCAGGTGCCCGCGGTGGTGGCGTCAGAGGCGGCTGAGCTGCCGGATCCGTCCGGGCCCCAGCGGCGAGGGCCCGGCAGCCTGGCCGCCGACAGTGAGGGGCTCGCCGTCCTGTGGACGACGAGCCCCTCCGGCCGGACAGCGGAACCAGCGCCGCGGGAGTCGACCGTCAGCCGTTCCCGACGAAGAGAACGAGCAGCAGCCAGACCACCGGAGCGGTGGGCAGCAGGGAGTCGAGACGGTCCATGATGCCGCCGTGCCCCGGCAGCAGTGTGCCCATGTCCTTGATGCCCAGATCACGCTTGATCATGGACTCGCCCAGATCGCCCAGCGTGGCGCTCGCGGCGACGGCGAGACCCAGCAGCAGGCCCTGCCACCACAGGCCGCCGTCGATCAGGTACTGCATGCACAGCGCGCCCGCCCCCATGGCGAAGACCACCGCCCCGACGAGGCCCTCACGGGTTTTGCCGGGGCTGATGCGCGGGGCGAGCTTGTGCCTGCCGAACCGCCAGCCCACCGCGTAGGCACCCGTGTCACTGACGACCGTCAGGAGCAGGAAGGTCAGAACGCGCTTCGGGCCGTCGTCGGCCGTCAGCATCATGGCGACGAACGTCGCCAGGAACGGCACGTAGAAAGCCGCGAAGAGACCCGCCGTGACGTCCTTGAGATAGCCGGCCGGTGGTTCCGTCATCCGCCAGACCAGGACCGCGAGCGCGGTGAACGCCATCGCCACCCAGGCGCCCTCGGCACCCCGCACATACCCGGCGACGACCATCGCCGCACCGCCCAGCGCGAGCGGCACGAGGGGCGCCTTGATGCCCTTGCGCTCCTCCAGCCGCTTCGTCAGCTCCCACAGCCCCACCACGACGGCGACCGCTACGACGCCGACGAACACGGCCTTGACGATGAACAACGACACGACGATCACGACGCCGAGTCCGACACCGACCCCTATGGCAGCACCCAGGTCACGGCCCGCGCTTTTCTTCTGCGGGGCGGGTGCCGGGTACGGGGCGTCGGGCATGGGCTCCGGATTCTGCGAGGCCGCCCAGTGGGACGGCGGCGGCGTCTGGTCGCGGAACAAGGGGCCGCTCAGCCGAGCGGCCCCCCGGTCGTCATCCTGGTCTCCGCCTTGTGCGGGCACGTCGGGCACGATGGGCATGGGGCGAGTTTGCTGGGCGTCATGCGCATCGTACGCAGGACCCGCCGGGCCGGTCCGACCGACCGGTCCCTCGTCGGCGGGCCCCCAGTACCCGGTCTGTGGCGGCGCCCCCCAGGAAGAGTCGTTCATCAGACCTCGAGCAGCTCCGCTTCCTTGTGCTTGAGCAGCTCGTCCACCTGAGCGACGTACTTCGCGGTGGTGTCGTCGAGCTCCTTCTCCGCACGGCGGCCCTCGTCCTCGCCGACCTCGCCGTCCTTGACCAGCTTGTCGATGGCGTCCTTGGCCTTGCGGCGGACCGAGCGAATCGCGACCTTGGCGTCCTCGCCCTTGCTCTTGGCCACCTTGATGTACTCGCGGCGGCGCTCCTCGGTGAGCTCGGGGAACACCACGCGGATGATGTTGCCGTCATTGCTGGGGTTGACGCCGAGGTCGGAGTCGCGGATCGCCTGCTCGATGTTGCGCAGCGCGCTCTTGTCGAACGGCGTCACCACGGCCATGCGCGGCTCCGGCACCGAGAACGAGGCCAGCTGGTTGATCGGCGTCGGTGCGCCGTAGTAGTCGGCCACGATCTTGTTGAACATCGCCGGGTGCGCACGCCCGGTGCGGATCGCGGCGAAGTCCTCCTTGGCGACCACGACGGCCTTCTCCATCTTCTCCTCGGCCTCGAGGAGGGTCTCTTCGATCACCACTTGCTCCTGCGTGTCTTGAGTAGGCCCGGCAGCTGTTACTCGTCGGTCCGCGGCCGGCTGCGTCGCGTCTTATTCCTGCACGGTTCCGGACCGGCAGGTCATTGTCCATCCCCCGGCCAGGGTCCGTCGCCCCGACGGGCACCCCGGACGGGTCGGCGTCCGGTCAGTCCCGGCTGCCTTGGTCACCCACGAGTGTGCCGATCTTCTCACCCTTGACGGCCCGTGCGATATTGCCCTCCGCCAGGAGCTCGAAGACCAGGATGGGCAGTTTGTTGTCCCGGCACAGCGTGATAGCGGTCATGTCGGCGACCTTGAGGTCCCGGGTGATGACCTCGCCGTAGCTGAGCCAGTCGAACTTGACGGCCTCCGGGTTGGTCTTCGGGTCGGAGTCGTAGACCCCGTCGACGCCGTTCTTGCCCATGAGCAGCGCCTCGGCGTCGATCTCGAGGGCCCGCTGGGCGGCGGTCGTGTCGGTCGAGAAGTACGGCATGCCCATACCGGCGCCGAAGATGACCACGCGGCCCTTCTCCAAGTGGCGCACGGCACGCAACGGGATGTACGGCTCGGCGACCTGGCCCATGGTGATGGCTGTCTGCACGCGCGAGTCGATGCCCTCCTTCTCCAGGAAGTCCTGGAGGGCGAGGCAGTTCATGACCGTGCCGAGCATGCCCATGTAGTCGGAGCGGGCCCGGTCCATGCCGCGCTGCTGGAGTTCGGCGCCGCGGAAGAAGTTGCCACCGCCGATGACGACGGCGATCTGGGATCCGTCGCGCACCACGGCCGCGATCTCACGGGCGATGGCATGCACCACGTCCGGGTCGACGCCGAGTCCGGTGCCGCCGGAGAACGCCTCTCCGGACAGTTTCAGCAGAAACCGGCCGCGTACTTTCCCGTCGTCGCTCTTCTCGGCCTTGGTGGTCATGGAGATCCCGCCTCTTTTACGTGTCGCACATACGAAGAAGGCCATTGCCGGTGGGGCGTGTTTCGCATCCCATTCGCGGCAATGGCCTCCTCGTCAGATCTGCTGTCGTCCGTCACGCGCGCGTACGGGACGGCACACGCGCCTGACACGGACGACTGCTTTCGACTGTCGACCCTATCCGGGTCTCCTGTCGAACGCGGTACGGACTCAGATGCCGACCTTGATGCGCGTGAAGCGCTTCAGGGTGACACCCGCCTCGTCCAGAACCTTCTGGACGGACTTCTTGTTGTCCAGCGCATACGGCTGGCCGAGCAGCGTGGCGTCCTTGAAGAAGCCGTTCAGACGACCCTCGACGATCTTGGCGATCGCGGCCTCGGGCTTGCCCTCTGCGCGGGTGGTCTCCTCGGCGATGCGGCGCTCGGACTCGACGACCTCGGCCGGCACGTCCTCCTTGGAGAGGTACTTCGGCGCGAAGGCGGCGATGTGCTGGGCGACGCCCTTGGCCACCTCGGCGTCGGGCTTGTCGAGCTCGACGAGGACACCGATCTGCGGCGGCAGGTCCGGCATCGTGCGGTGCATGTAGGCCGTCACGAAGCCGCCGGAGTACTGCGCGAAGCGGTCCAGGACGATCTTCTCACCGAGGTTGGCGTTGGCCTCGTCCACGAACGCCTGAACGGTCTTGCCGGGCTCGATCTCGGAGGCGAGCAGGGCCTCGAGGTCGGCCGGGGAGGTCTTCGCGACGTGCTCGGCGATCGCCTGGGCGGCGGCCTGGAACTTGTCGCCCTTGGCGACGAAGTCCGTCTCGCACTTCAGCTCGACGAGGACGCCGGAGGAGTTGTCGTCGGCGATGATGGAGACCACGGCGCCGTTCTCGGCGGAGCGGCCCTCACGCTTGGCGACGCCCTTCTGGCCCTTGATGCGGAGCGCCTCGACGGCCTTCTCGACGTTGCCCTCGGCCTCGTCCAGCGCCTTCTTGCAGTCCATCATGCCGGCGCCGGTGAGCTCACGGAGCTTCTTGACGTCGGCGGCGGTGTAATTCGCCATGATCTGTGAATCTCTTCTCGGAGTTCGAAGTCTCGAAGTCGGCGGCCACCGCGGCTCGGGCGCGGGTCCGCCAAAGATACGGGCTACGAAGATCTAAGGGCTGCGGGTGAACGGCGGGTGGCGCGGTTGGCGCCACCCACCCTCACATCAGCGGAACGGACCTGAGGTCAGGCCTGCTCACCCTCGGCGGCGGCCGGAGCCTCAGCGGCCTCGGCCGGAGCCTCAGCGGCCTCGGCCGGAGCCTCAGCGGCCTCGGCGGCCGGGGCGGCCTCTTCGGTGTCGGCCTTCTTCTCGCCCTCGAGCAGGTCGCGCTCCCACTCGGCGAGCGGCTCGCCCGCGGCCTTCTCGCCCTTGCCCTCGGCGGCGACGCCGGAACGGGCGATGAGACCCTCGGCGACCGCGTCGGCGATCACACGGGTAAGCAGGGTGACGGAGCGGATCGCGTCGTCGTTGCCCGGGATCTTGTAGTCGACCTCGTCGGGGTCGCAGTTGGTGTCGAGGATCGCGACAACCGGGATGTTGAGCTTACGGGCCTCACCGACCGCGATGTGCTCCTTCTTGGTGTCCACGATCCAGACGGCGCTCGGCACCTTCTGCATCTCGCGGATACCACCGAGGGTCTTCTCCAGCTTGGCCTTCTCGCGGGAGAGGACCAGGAGCTCCTTCTTCGTCAGACCGGAGGAGGCGACGTCCTCGAAGTCGATCTGCTCGAGCTCCTTGAGGCGCTGCAGACGCTTGTAGACGGTCGAGAAGTTGGTGAGCATGCCACCAAGCCAGCGCTGGTTCACGTACGGCATGCCGACGCGGGTGGCCTGCTCGGCGATGGCCTCCTGCGCCTGCTTCTTCGTGCCGACGAACATGACCGTACCGCCGTGGGCGACGGTCTCCTTGACGAACTCGTAGGCGCGGTCGATGTACGACAGCGACTGGAGCAGGTCGATGATGTAGATGCCGTTGCGCTCGGTGAAGATGAAGCGCTTCATCTTCGGGTTCCAGCGACGGGTCTGGTGACCGAAGTGGACGCCGCTCTCCAGCAGCTCCCGCATCGTGACGACGGCCATGGCCGTTCTCCTTGAGTTTTCTCGGTTGTGCCGCGGGTACCGGGATGGCACTCGCGCCTGACGCCCGCGATGCGCCGTGCCACTGAGGACCGAGGAGCGCTGACACCGGCCTCATGAGGGCCTGGTGCCGGGGCGTGCGAAGTCGACCCGGTGACCCGGATCGCCACAAGAAGTGTACGGGACCCGCGGAGCGGGGGGTGACGCGCCTGTCCACAACGAGGCAGTTGTCCACAGATCCCGGCCATGATCGCCCGGCGTGCGGCACGGTACTCCCATGCGAGCTGAACGAATGCCGCGGTGGTGGCCCGCGGCGCTGCTGCTGGCCGCGATGGGCGTGTCGGCGCCCGTCGCCTGGGTGGGTCCCCGGGCCCCCGTGGCGTGGGCGGGCGTGCCGCCCCGCGCGGATCCGGCGCCCGCCGGCCCACCGGCCCCCGACCGGGCGGTACCGGCCGTCGCCCGTCTGTGGCCGGTCGGCGTCCACCCGCCGGTCGTACGGGGCTGGGAGCCCCCGGCGACGCCGTACGGGCCGGGCCACCGGGGCGTCGACCTGGCGGCGGGGCCGGGCGATCCGGTGCGCACGGTGGCGGCCGGCCGGGTCGCCTTCGCGGGGCGGGTGGCGGGCCGTGGCGTGGTCTCCGTGGAGCTGACGGGAACGGGCGCGCCACCGCTGCGGACGACATACGAGCCGGTACGGGCGTCGGTGCGCACGGGCGACACGGTCCGGCCGGGCGATGTCCTGGGAGTGCTGGAACCGCCGACCGCCCACTGCGCGGGACCATGCCTGCACTGGGGGCTGCGCAGCGGGGAGACATACCTGGATCCGCTGACTCTGCTGCCACCGTGGCTGCTGCGCGCGGGGCCGTCGCGGCTGTTGCGGGTGGAGGGGGTGTTGTTGCCGTAGCCGGGGGGTGGGGCGGGAGGGGGGAGGGGAGGGGGAGGGCCCCGGGGCGGAGTCAGCCCCGGACGCCCCGCAGGGCCATGGCGACCGCCGCCTCGGTGATGGCGGCCGGGTCCTCCGCGGCTCCCAGCTCGATGCGCCGCACCGCAGCGTCGACCACGCCCTGGAGCAGCATCGCCGTCAGCCGGGGCTCGTCGTGTCCCATGGCGCCGAGCGTGTCGGCGATCATCGTCACCAGGCCGCCGTGCGCGGCGCGGATCTTCTCACGGGCACCGGCGTCCAGTTCGCTCGCCGAGATGGCGACCACGGCCCGGTGCCGCCGGTCCCCCACCAGTGCAAGCTGGCGCCGCACATACGCCTCGATCTTCGCTTCCGGGCCGTCCGCCGCGGCCATGGCCGCCTCGACCTCCGCGGCCCAGACGGGGAAGTCGACGGCGCACAGTTCCTCGACGACGGCGGCGCGGGAGCGGAAGTACTCGTACACGGAGGAGCGCGCGAGGCCGGTGCGCTCGGCGAGGGCCGGGAAGGTCAGCGCCTCCGTGCCGCCCTCGGACAGGAGGGACCGGGCCGCGTCCAGCAGGGCGGCTCGCTGCATCGACCGGTGCTCGGCCACGGAGGCCGCTCGAATCCTTGGCACGTCAACCACTGTACGGACGGAGCGCCGCCCGCGGGAGCCACCCACCTGTGCGCGCCGCCCACCTGGGCCACTCGTGCCGTGTGCGCGGGTGCCGGGGTCCGTGCGCGGGCGCACGTCACCGGGAAGGGCACGCGCCGTTGCGTGTCAGCGGCCGAAGCCGGCCAGTTTGGCGCGTAGCTGGAGGACCGACTTGGTGTGGATCTGGCTCACGCGGCTCTCGGTCACGCCGAGCACATTGCCGATCTCGGCGAGTGTGAGTCCTTCGTAGTAGTAGAGCGTCACCACGGTCTTCTCCCGTTCGGGCAGTGTGTTGATCGCTCGGGCGAGGAACCGTCGCAGTTCGCGGTCCTCGGCCACTTCCACCGGATTGTCCGCCGCGGTGTCCTCGAGGGTGTCCATGAGGCTGAGCCGGTTGCCGCCCTCGCCGCCGACGTGCAGCAGTTCTTCCAGGGCCACCACGTTCGCCAGTGACAGCTGGCTGAAGACGGCGTGGAGTTCCTCGACACCGATGCCCATCTCGGCGGCCACCTCGCCCTCGGAGGGGGTCCGCCGCAGCCGTGCCTCGAGGGTGGCGTACGCCCGTTCCACGCTGCGGGCTTTCTGCCGCACCGACCGGGGGATCCAGTCCAGCGCCCGCAGCTCGTCGATCATCGCGCCACGGATCCGGGTGATGGCGTACGTCTCGAACTTGATCTCCCGGTCGATGTCGAACTTCTCGATCGCGTCGATCAGCCCGAAGACCCCGGAGGACACGAAGTCCGCCTGCTCCACATTGGCCGGCAGGCCCACGCTCACCCGCCCCGCCACGTACTTCACCAACGGTGAGTAGTGCAGGATCAGCTGCTCCCGCAACCGCTCGTCTCCCGTCTCCTTGTACGACCGCCACAGCTCGTCGAGTGTCGAGGGAGCGGGCGGGCGCACGCTGCCGCCGTCACGGGCGGCTGGGGGATGCGCCGCCCGGTCGGACCCGGAGGTGTGCTGGGGCATTCGTCGCCTTGTGCCGTTCTGCCGTGGACTGGGGATGCCTGGGTGAGCTGTCGGTCTGATGTCGAGATGCCTTCTGAGTCGGGATCCTCGTGAGCGTAGCGTGACTGCGGTGTCGCAGTGTGCGAAGGGTGAAGCGTCACCCGTGCGCGAAGGCGTCCGGTGGGGCCCCAACCGCGGCCGGGGCCGTCGCCGTGAGTGATCGCCGGAAAGGGTCAACTGGTGGAATTGCCAAGGGCGTCGGGGGTCGCCCGGACGGCCGAACACGCTCGGTCAACACTGACCGTGATCTTGTCGGACCGAGGTCACCGCCTGGCGTGTCAACTTCCAGCCATCGCCATGTCGTTCGACGAATCCAAGTGATCGGAGTTCGTACAGTCTCCCGACCGCGTCGTCCTCGCTGGTCTGCGCGCCGCGAGCGACCTCGCCCGCTGATGCGGTGCCGCGTCCGGGCAGCGCTGCCAGTACGCGCCGGGCGGCCGGTTCCAGTAGGTCTCGGGGGAGCACGGGGCCGCGCCGTTGCGGTGCCAGCTCCCCCATTTCGCCGACCAGTTCGATGACTTCCGCGGCGTCCGTGACCAGCACCGTTTGGTCGCGGAGCAGTTCGTGGACCCCCGCGGACAGTGCGCTGGTGGCGGGGCCCGGCACTCCCATGGTGTGGCGGCCGAGCCGCTGTGCCGCGCGCGCCGTGGCCAGCGAGCCGCTGCGGTGGGCGGCCTCGACGACCACGGTGCCGCGGGTGAGCGCCGCGATGACGCGGTTGCGCACGATGAATCTGCTGGGTGTCGGGTGGTCGCCGGGCGGCAGTTCCCCGATCACCAGGCCCTGCTCGGCGATCCTGGTGATCAGCCCGGTGTGGCCGCGGGGGTAGGGCCGGTCGACTCCGCAGGCCAGTACGGCGACGGTGGCGCCTGCGGCGCCGAGCGCTCCGCGGTGGGCCGCCCCGTCGATGCCGTAGGCGCCGCCCGACACCACGACCCAGCCGCGCTCGGCGAGTCCGGCGGCGAGGGTGGTCGCCATGTGGGCGCCGTACTCGGTGCAGGCTCGGGCGCCGACGATCGCGACGGATCGCAGGGCCCACAGTCTCAGGCTGGGGTGCCCGCGCACCCACAGTCCGACGGGCCGGGCGTCTTCGAGGTCGTCGAGCTGTGCGGGCCATTCGGGGCCCCCTGGGCTGAGGAACCTCAGCCCTGCCTCGCGGGCCGCCGCCCAGTCGCGGTGCGGCGCGGCCTGCGCGGCCCGCGCCAGCAGTCCCGCCCACCGCTGCTGGGACACCCCCGGCAGCCGCGCTCCTGCGTCCCGCAGCCGCCGGACCACTTCCTCGACCCCGAACTCCCGCAACCAGCGGCCTGCCACCTCGTCGCCGGGCTCGACGACCCGGGTGAGGAAGATCCGGGCGAGGCGTTCGCCTTCCGGGGCGTCGTCTTCGTTCATGCCGATGCCCCGATGGTCATCGGCACGCCCCGGGGAACCCCGGTGCGCAGTTGCAGCGCGAGGGCGACGTCCGTGGCGTCGGGCCGTGTGTGGCCGACGAGGTCCGCGACGGTCCAGGCGACGCGCAGGACGCGGTCCAGTCCCCGGGCGGTCAGCACGCCGCGTTCCAGACTGCGCTCGGCCTCGTCCATGGCGCCGCCGGCGGTATGCCAGCGGTTGCGCAGCTCCCGGCCCGGTACTTCGCTGTTGGTCCGCCAGGGGGTGCCGGCCAGCCGGGCGGCCGCTCTCTGGCGGGCGTCTTGCACCCGGGCGGCCACCGTCGCGGTGGATTCGGCGGTGGCGCGCCCGGTGAGCTGGGCGCGGGTGACGGTATCCACTTCGACGCGGAGGTCGACCCGGTCCAGGAGCGGTCCGGAAAGGCGGGCCTGATAGCGGCGGATCGCGGAGGGCGGGCACTCGCATCGGGTGTCGCGCTGCGAGAAGCGGCCGCAGGGGCACGGGTTGGCGGCGAGCACCATCAGGAATTTCGCCGGGAACCGTACGACGCCCGCGCTGCGGGCGATCACGACGTGTCCGGCTTCCAGGGGTTGGCGCAGCGCGTCGAGGGCCCGGCTGTTGAACTCGGGTGTCTCGTCCAGGAAGAGGACCCCTCGGTGGGAGAGCGACACGGCGCCGGGACGGGCGATGCCGGGGCCGCCGCCCACGAGTGCCTGCATGGTGGCCGAGTGGTGCGGGGCGCAGTAGGGGGCGATGTCGATGAGGGGTTTGCCCGCTGGGAGCAGTCCCGCCACCGAGTGCACCGCGGTGACCTCGAGCGATTCCTCCCGGGTGAGTTTGGGCAGGATGGCGGGCAGTCGTTCGGCGAGCATCGTCTTCCCGGCGCCGGGCGGACCTTCGAGGAACAGGTGGTGTCCGCCCGCTGCCGCCACTTCCACCGCTGTGCGGGCGGAGATCTGGCCGACGACGTCGGCGAGGTCGTGCCCCTGGTCGTGGGGGGCGGCGTGGGCGCTGTGCATGCCGGTGGCCGCGCCCGTGCCGGGTGCGCGCAGGCCGGCGAGGAGCGGGTCGGGGCGGCCCTGTTCGTCCGGCTCCTCCTCGGGCACGGGTTCGTCCGTGAGGATCGCGATCAGCTGGCGGAGGCTGCGGACGCCGAGCACGGACACGCCGGGTACGAGTGTGGCTTCGGCGGCCGCGCACTCGGGGACCACCACCTGCTCGTATCCCGCGTCCGCCGCGGCCAGTACGGCGGGCAGGACGCCCCGCACGGGGCGGACCCGTCCGTCCAGGCCCAGCTCTCCGATCATCACGATGTCGGCGAGTACGCGTGGGTCGATCCGTTCGCAGGCGCCGAGGACCGCGCTGGCGATGGCCAGGTCGAAGCCGCTGCCGGCCTTCGGTACCGACGCCGGGCTGAGGCCCACCGTGAGTTTCTTGGACGGCCAGGTCCCGCCCGAGTTCACCACGGCTGCCCGGACCCGGTCGCGGCTCTCCGTCAGGCTCTTGTCGGGGAGGCCCACCAGGGTGAAGGTGGCCACGCCGGGTTCGAGGTCTGCCTGGACTTCGACCACCACTCCCTCGACGCCGACCAGCGCCACGGAGCACGTGCGCGCGAAGCCCATCAGGCCACCCCTCGCGCGTGCTCGACCACGGCTGCGCCGCGTTCGGGCAGGAGGACGCCGACGACGTCGACGCGCACTCCGCCCGGTGGTGCGCCGCCGTGGCCCTGGATCCAGTGCTCGGCGAGGTCGCGCAGCCGGTCCGCCTTCGCCGGTGTGATGGCGGCCATGGGGTGCTGGAAGGAGCCGCCTCTGCGGGTCTTGACCTCGCAGATCACCAGTACGTCGCCGTCCGTGGCGACGATGTCGATCTCACCACTGCGGCCATGGCGCCAGTTGCGCTCCAGGACCGTCATTCCGGCCTCGGTCAGCCGCCGGGCGGCCAGTTCCTCGCCGTACCTGCCGATTGCACTGCGTGCCTGATGTGTGTTCATGTCGGCACCACCTCCGGCGCCAACCGTCACGCATCCGGCGTCCCGCTGTGGATCTTGGTGGACAGACCGGTAGTTGTGGACAACTCCGTCACCCTCAGGGGTGAGGAGTGGTGGTCCGTCAACCGCCGGGCAGTTCCAGATCGGTCTTGTTCAGCTCCTCAATGTTCACGTCCTTGAATGTGAGGACGCGTACCTGTTTGACGAAGCGTGCGGGCCTGTACATGTCCCAGACCCAGGCGTCCGCCATCGAGACCTCGAAAAACACCTCTCCCTGGACCGAGTGCACCTGCATCTCGTAGTCGTTTGTGAGGTAGAAGCGCCGCTCGGTCTCGATCACATATTTGAACAGACCGACGACATCGCGGTACTCCCGGTAGAGCTTCAGCTCCATCTCGGTCTCGTACTTCTCGAGGTCCTCGGCGCTCATGGCATGTTCCCCTTCAGCCGTGCGGTCCCACCATTGTGCGCCAGTCTCGTGGGCCTCTAGACGATTTCGGTGTCGAGGACCTCGGGACTGGCCGGGGGACCTTCGTCGAGCAGCCTGCGGAGCAGCTCGGCGAGTCTCGTCGGATACACCGTCTCATGCGACTCGGCCAGTTCCCGGCACGTCCACCACCGTGCTCCTGCGACACTGCGCTTTTCCAGCTCCGTCAGGCCCTGCGCGGTCGTGGCGGTGGCCGTCCGGGTGGTGCGGGCCAGGTAGTACCACTCGTCCTGGTTCCAGCGGCGGCCGGCGAACGGGAAGGAGCAGGTGCGCCGCCACAGCACCGGGCCCAGTTCGACATCCGTGATGCCGGTCTCCTCGGCCAGCTCGCGCAGTGCGGCCTGCTCGCGTGTCTCCACGCCCTCCACGCCGCCCCCCGGGGTGAACCACCAGTCGTCGGCCGGGTCGTCCGGCTCGTGCCCGTGCAGCAGCAGGATGCGGTCCCCGGGATCCAGGAGCACCACCCGGGCCACCTTGCGCAGCCCGCCCTGGCCCGCGAAGGGTTCCTGCGGCTCGTACCGCCCGCACTGCCCGTAGGGCTCGTCCGGGGACCCGTACGGCTCGTCCGGGGTGGGGAGGGACGGCGGTGGCGCCTCAGCGGACACCGGCCGGCTCCCCGCGTGCTGCGCCGGCGCGCTTGCGGACCGCGCGATGGGCGATCGGCCCGTACGCGCCGCCCGCCATCACCAGCACCGCGCCCGCCACGATCGTGCCGAGGATCGGCCGCAGCGGCCCCGGCGAGGAGATCGGGCCCAGCTCCTCGAAGCCGGTCGGGCGGTCCAGCATGCCGTTCATCGGCCATACGACGGCGTCCACGCGGGCGTCCACCGCGTCGCGCGCCACCGTGCCGCTGAAGGCCTCCGTCAGGTGGGCCGTGGAGTCCAGGGAGCCGCTGCGTTCGTCACCGAGCATGAACAGCCGGTCCTTCGGGACCGTGAGCGTGGGGATCTTCCTGAACTCGGCGACCTGCCCCTCGGCCAGGTACGACTCGTGGATCTCCTTGTTGTCGACGGTCAGCCTGCCATCGGTGCAGCAGGCGATGGTGTCGCCGCCGACCGCCACGACCCGCTTGACCATGGGCATGTCGCCCCAGCTCTTCTGCCGGAAGACGACGACGTCGCCGCGCTTGATGTCGGCGCTGTCGACACGCTGGGCGAGGACCCGGTCACCGGCGACGATGGTGGGCGACATGGAGTCGGTCGGCACGGTGTAGGGCTTGTAGACGATCGCACCCCAGACGAACCCGCCGAGGAAGACCACACAGCCGAGGGCCACGGCCAGCCCCGACAGCGTGCTGCCGAGCCGTCCGCGGCCCTCTTGCGTACGACCAGTCCCGCTCATCCCAGTGCTCCCCAGGTCGGAGATTCGATTCCCGCGGCCACCCGGGGCCGCGGAAGATCGGCGATCTGGGACGGCACCCTACCCGGCGGTACCGCCACCGGGAACCCGAGCGTTTTCGGCGGTAAGGCGCGCGGTGAGGCGGCGCCTGCGCCACAGGACCAGCGGAAGGGCACCCGTCAGTCCGAGTGCCGCGGGAGCCGTCACGTCCAGGCCCTGGTCGAAGGTGTCGGGGATCGGCAGCGTGTTCCAGCGGGTGGGCGGCCAGGCGACCACGATGGCGCGGCCCACGACGTTCCCGACCGGCACGAAGCCCTGGTACCTGTCCTGCTGGTGGTACCGGGAGTCCAGGGAGTTCTGCCGGTGATCGCCCATGACCCAGATTCTGCCCGGGGGGACCGTGACCCTGAACTGGCCGCCCTGGTCGTCGACGCTGCACGGGGTGTTGCCCGGGTACACGTACGGCTCGTTGAGCGGCTTGCCGTTGACCATCAGAGGGCCGGTGTTCCTGCACTCGATGGTGTCCCCGGCGACACCGATCACCCGCTTGATGAGGTCCTTCTCCTCCGCGGACGGCATCAGGCCGATCCAGCTCAGGGCCGTCTGGAGGGCGTTCGGGTTCGTGGTGGGCTCGCCCGCCAGCCAGTTGTCCGGGTCGTGGAAGACGACGACCTCGCCGCGGGTGGGCTGGGAACCGAACCAGGGGGTCAGCTTGTCCACCAGGACGCGGTCGCCCTGCTGAAGGGTGTTCTGCATCGAGTCCGAGGGGATCGAGAACGCCTGCACCAGGAACGTCTTGATCAGCAGCGCTAGGACCAGCGCAATGCCGATGAGGAGCGGAAGTTCCTTCCAGAAGGAGCGCTGCTGCGGGGGCCGGCGGGTCTGTCCGCCGCCGTCCTGGGTCCCACCTCCGTCCGAGGGGTCACTCCCGGAGCCGCTGGGGTCGTGCGCGGCCGGGGCAGCCGCCTCGTCGGGTCGCTGCGGCCTCTCTTCGGGACCTTCGTGTCCGGACCGTGCGCCGACCGCCAAATCCCCCACATCCACTCCTCACTCCGTACCGCCGCCGGCGCCTCAGTCGGCGCAGGCCCACCACTCCCATAACGAGCGGGAGTTCCGCAGGGCTCGGGAGGGGGATCAATCCGTATCGATCCGCGGAGGCCACCCTATGCGACGGACCGAGCGCGGCGGTCGACCCGCTCGGCACGGACGCGTAAGTGTCTGGTTCCCTCAGACGCGTCCAGTGCCCGACGGGCCAGGCGATGACCATGGCGCGGCCGACTACGGACTTCTCGGACACGGTACCGCCGAACTTCTCCGTGCGGTGGTAGCGGGAGTCGGCCGAGTTGGCCCGGTGATCGCCCATGACCCACAGGCGGCCCGGGGGCACGGTCACGGAGAAGGAGAAGTCCGAAGGTTTGTTGTCCGGGTGAATGTACGGCTCGTTCAGGGGCATGCCGTTGACGGTGACGCGGCCCTGGGTGTCACAGCACTTGACCGTGTCCCCGCCGACCGCGACGACCCGCTTGATGAGGTCCTTGTCGTTGTCGGAGGGCAGCAGGCCTATCCAGGTGAGCCCTTCCTTGACCTGCTTGACGACGACCGGGTCGTTCTTCTTGGTCGTCTTCTCGCCTGCGAGCCAGTTCCCGGGGTCCCGGAAGACGACGACGTCGCCTCGCTGCGGCTTGGAGCCGAACCAGGGGGTCAGCTTGTCCACGAGGACGCGGTCGCCGATCTGGATCGTGTTCTCCATGGAACCCGACGGGATCACGAAAGCCTGCACCAGGAAGGTCTTCAGGACCAGTGCTATGAGGACGGCGACGCCGACGAGGAGGGGTATCTCCTTGACCGCGGAACGCCTTCTCTTGCGCTTGACCTTGCGCTGGAGCTTGCGCCGCTCGGCGCGGCTGCGCCCGGTGGGGCCGCTGCCGGCAGCGCGCCGCGCGCCGGTGGGCAGGAGGTTCTGCGTGGCGGTGTCGGACTGCAGGCCGCGCGGTTTGCCGCGGTTACCCATGGGCGCCGTCCGTCTTCACCGGTGCGCTCGTCTCCCTGGCGGGTACGCGCGTGTAGGCGCCGGGACGGTGCAGGCGCCGGAAGTCCGCGGAGGGCCAGAGCACCCAGTCGGCCTTGCCGATCACGGCATCGAGCGGGACCATGCCGCCACCCGGTGAGCCCAGGTGGTCGCGGGAGTCACTGGAGTCGCTGCGGTGGTCGCCGAGCACGAAGAGCGTGCCGGCGGGCACGACGACGTCGAAGGGGACGTCGGACGGGCTGTTCCCCGGGTACAGAAACGACGACTCGTCGACCGACCGGCCGTTCACCTCGAGTCTCCCCTCCCTGTCGCAGCAGACCACATGGTCTCCCCCCACACCGACTACCCGCTTGATGTAGTCGGCGCTCCCGAAGTATCCGGTGCCGTCGAACACGACGACATCTCCCCGCTGCGGTTTCGAACCGAAACGGTACGCCAACTTATTTACGAGCACGCGGTCCCCAACCCTCAATCCGCGTTCCATCGAACCGCTGGGGATGTCGAAGGGCTGTACGACCCATGTGCTGAGGGCGAGCAGGAAGAGCAGGCAGGCCAGCACGGTCAGGGTGATCCGTCCGCCGGGCAGCCGGTCGGCGATCCGGGACACCGACGCGAAGCGCGACCGTCCCTCCGTACCCGGTGTGTCCGAGGTGTCCTCGGAGTCTGCGGGGTGGGAGGAGCGGTCGCGCTCCGTGTGCTGTGCTTCGGTGTCCATCGGGGCCAGATGCTATCCGGCCCCGCTTCGGACCCCGGGAGGCGCTCAGTTCTCGCGCTTCTCCTTGATCTTCGCCGCCTTGCCGCGCAGCTCGCGCAGGTAGTACAGCTTGGCGCGGCGCACGTCACCCTTGGTGACCAGCTCGATCTTCTCGACGATCGGAGTGTGCACCGGGAAGGTGCGCTCGACGCCGACGGAGAAGGAGACCTTGCGGACCGTGAAGGTCTCGCGCACGCCGGAACCCTGGCGACGGATCACCACGCCCTTGAACTGCTGCACACGGGAGCGGTTGCCCTCGATGACGCGGACGTGGACGTTGACGGTGTCACCGGGGCGGAAGGCCGGGAGGTCGCTGCGCAGCGACGCGGCGTCGACGGAGTCGAGCAGGTGAGACATTTCGTCTGCTTTCTTCGCCAATGCCACAGGTCATCGGCGGGAGGTAGTTTTTCGGTAAGAGTCGCCGGCCGGGTCGGGGCGGGCGTCGTGTCCCCCTGTGGCAGGGGCGCGCGCCGGACCGCGGACAACAGCCGCCTATTCTTCCACGACGCTGGTCCTGCGCCAAAATCGGCCGTGCGGCGCGCCCTCCGGGTCCGGGGCCCAGCCCAGGATGGAGAGCATCTCGCGGTCCTTCTTGTCGAAGGCCGAGGGCTCGCAGCGCTCTATCAGATCGGGCCGGTTGGCCGTGGTGCGCTTGAGGGCCTCGTCCCGGCGCCAGCGGGCGATCCTGCCGTGGTGGCCGCTGAGCAGCACGTCCGGGATCTCGCGCCCGCGCCAGGCCGGCGGCTTGGTGTAGACGGGCCCCTCCAGGAGGTTCGCCATCGCGCCGGGCGCGAAGGAGTCGTCCCGGTGGGACTCGGCGTTCCCGAGGACGCCGGGCAGCAGCCGGGCCACCGCTTCCGTGATGACGAGTACGGCCGCCTCGCCACCGGCGAGGACGTAGTCGCCGATGGACACCTCGTACACGGGTATGCGGGTCGCGTACTCGTCGATGACGCGGCGGTCGATGCCCTCGTAGCGGGCGGGGGTGAAGATCAGCCAGGGGCGCTCGGAGAGTTCGACGGCGAGCTTCTGGGTGAAGGGGCGGCCGCTGGGCGTCGGGACGATCAGCGCCGGAGCCTGGGACCCGGACTCGTAGCCGTCGGCGAGGACGCAGTCCAGGGCGTCGCCCCAGGGTTCGGTCTTCATGACCATGCCGGGGCCGCCGCCGTACGGAGTGTCGTCGACGGTGTTGTGCCGGTCGTACGTCCAGGACCGCAGGTCGTGCAGGTGCACGTCGAGCTGTCCACGCGCACGTGCCTTGCCGACGAGGGAGACGTTCAGCGGCTCCAGGTACTCGGGGAAGATCGTGACGACGTCGAGCCGCATCACGCCTCGTTTCGCGGGGAGGCGATCTCGGCCCGGTCGTCGATCAGCCCGGGCGGCGGGTCGATGACCGCCCGCTGCTCCTCCAGGTCGATCTCGGTGACGATCTCCGCGACGAACGGGATCAGCACCTCGGTCCCGTCCGCACGCTCCACCACGAACAGGTCCTGCGAGGACAGGTGCGCGATCTCGGTGATGCGGCCCACCTCGGCGCCGTCCTTCGTGACGACGTCGAGGTCGATGAGTTGGTGGTCGTAGTACTCGTCCTCGCCCTCGGGGAGCTCGTCCGGGTCGACGTCGGCGATCAGCAGGGTGTTGCGGAGAGCCTCGGCGGCGTTGCGGTCGGTCACGCCTTCGAACCGCAGGAGCAGGTTGCCGCTGTGCACCCGGCCGGTTTCGATGGTGAGCGGCCCCGTGGAGGCGGGATCGGTGGCGAGTACGGCGCCGGGCGCGAGCCTGAGCTCCGGCTCGTCGGTACGTACTTCCACGGTGACCTCGCCCCTGATGCCGTGGGCGCGGCCGATCCGTGCGACTACCAGCTGCACTTGTGAAGATCTCCTGTCGTGACGACTACGGGCCGGGGACGGCCCAGTGGCCCTCCCCGGCCCGAGCCGGTGCTGCGTTGCGTTCAGCGGACGTGGTCCACGTCGACGAGGTCGACGCGGACACCGCGGCCGCCGATGGCGCCCACGACGGTGCGCAGGGCGCGTGCGGTGCGGCCGTTGCGGCCGATCACCTTGCCAAGGTCGTCCGGGTGGACCCGGACCTCGAGCACCCGCCCGCGCCGCAGGTTGCGCGAGGCCACCTGCACATCGTCAGGGTTGTCGACGATGCCCTTCACGAGGTGCTCGAGAGCCTCCTCGAGCATGCTCAGGCCTCGGTCGACTCGGACTCAGCCGTGGCCTCGTCCTTCTTCTCGGCCTTCTTCTTCTGGGTGATCGCCTCACCCTTGCCCTCGTCGTCACCGGCGAGCGCCTCGAACGACGGACGCGCGGCCTTGGGCTGGGCCACCAGCAGCGGCGCCGGGGCGGGCTCACCCTTGAACTTCTGCCAGTCGCCGGTCTTCTTCAGGATGGCGAGCACGGGCTCGGTCGGCTGGGCGCCGACACCGAGCCAGTACGCCACGCGCTCGGCGTCGACCTCGATGACCGACGGGTTGTACGTCGGGTGGTACTTGCCGATCTCCTCGATCGCCCGGCCGTCACGGCGGGTGCGGGAGTCGGCGACGACGATGCGGTAGTGAGGCGAACGGATCTTGCCCAGACGCTTCAGCTTGATCTTGACTGCCACGGGAGTGGGTTCTCCTGGATTTGACGTGGTTGGGCACGGCGAGACTGCCGCGTGGGGTTGCGGTACCCGAGTGCCCGATGGACGCGTCAGCCGGAGGAGAGAGGGGTCCTGTGCGGCTGTCGAGTACAGCTAGCCATTCTGCCACATCTCGAGGGGCGCACTGAGCCGAGGGGCTCGCGCGCATGCGGGCATGACGAAGGAGCACCCGGCGCCGGGCTCCCCTGGGCATGAGTCATGCCACCCGGCGCTCACTGGGTGATGTCGTCCCCGCGGACGGAGCCGAGCACGGCTGCCACGAGCAGCCGTCCGTTCAGCTCGCAGCCGCCCCCACCGGCTCGGGGATGCGGAACGGCTTGCCGCAGCCACCGCACATGATCGGTGCCTGGGCCAGCACCGACGGGACGACGCGGACGTTGCGGCCGCAGTCGCAGACCGCCTTGACCCGGACGCCGCCTCCGGAGGAACCGTGCCGTGCGGCCGGGCCTCGGAAGGTGCGGGCCGTGTCCGCGGCCGTCGCCGCCGAGTGGGCCTTCAGCGCGCGCTGGAGCCGTTCCATGGTCGGGCGGTAGCGCCGCTTCGCCTCGGGGCTGAGCGTCACCAGGGAGAAGCCGCTGCTCGGGTGCGGTTCCTCCGGGTGGTCCAGGCCCAGCTCCTCGGCGATCGCGAGGAATCTGCGGTTGTGGTAGCGGCCGGCACGGGAGGTGTCGCGTACTCCGCGGGCGGCGGCGATGCCGTGGACTGCTTCATGGAGCAGTCGCTCGAATGAGAGTTCGTGCCCGCAGGCGGACGACGACTCTCCGATCAGGGACTCCGGCGCGGCGAGATCCGGCAGTTCAGGGTGGTGCCGTTGAATGTCGGCCCACGCCTGTGCCAGCTCTGCGGCGAGAACAGGTGGTGTCGTGCTCACGTAATGACAACGAGCCTGGGGGCCCCCGTGTTCCTATTCCGGGGCATCCCAAATAATTTGCACGTACCCGTCAGTTGCCGCTGATGCGTCCTGACGAGGGCGGGTGCGCTGATCTGCGGAGAAGCCTCACAGCTCCTACCAAGCCGGTGCGTAGTGACGCGTACGGCCCGGCGCGTAGACGAAGTCCACGCGCCGGGGCGCCTGGTCACTGCGGATGCGCAAGAGGCGTTTCGGTCGCTATCCCGGCCCATTTCGTACTTCAGTAAGCGCGTGCGACGACCGCGACGTTACCGGGTGCGTCGTCGGCGTCGGGCACCGACCCGTCCTCGGCCACCAGACACCGTACGGTCACCGCGTGCTCGGCGAGCTTGGCCTCGCCGTCCTCGCCGAGCACCGCCCAGGGAATGCGGGCCCAGCCTCCGGCGGCGGCCGCCTCGACCGCCTCGTCGATCGTCGACACCTCCGCCGTCCGGGACTCGCGGCGCTCACGGGACTGGGTGAGCAGCAGGGACTGGTCCTCCTCGAGGATCCCGGGCAGGAGGCTCACGAGCCGGTCGATCGCCACCGGCTCCTTGCCCCCGGGGATGCGGCGGGCCAGCATCGCCGTGCCGTTCTCCAGATCGCGGGGACCGATCTCGATGCGGACGGGCACACCCTTGAGTTCCCAGTCGACGGCACGGCGGCCGAAGGGGGTGTCGGTGCGGTCGTCCACCTGGACGCGCAGGCCGGCCGCCCTCAGCCGGCCGCCGACCTCGCGGACCTTGGCCAGAACCGTGTCGTCGCCCTTGATCGCGAGCACGACGACCTGGATATGAGCGAGGCGCGGCGGGACCCGGAGCCCGTCGTCGTCGCCGTGCGCCATCACCAGGGCGCCGACCATGCGGGTCGTCGAGCCCCAGGAGGTCTGCCAGACCAGCTCCTGCTTGCCCTCCTTCGACAGGTACCGCGTGTGGAAGGCCTTGGCGAAGTTCTGGCCCAGTTCGTGGCTGGTGGCCATCTGAAGGGCCTTGCCGTCGCCCATCATGCCTTCGAGGGTGAGGGTGTTGACGGCGCCCGCGAAGCGCTCCTTGACGGTCTTGCGGCCGGGGACGACGTCCATCGCGAGGACGCTGCGCATGAAGTCCTCGTAGACCTCGCGGTGGATGTGCGCGGCGAAGTCGCGCGCCTCCTCGTATGTCGCGTGCGCGGTGTGCCCCTCCTGCCACAGGAACTCGGAGGTGCGCAGGAACAGGCGCGGTCGCAGCTCCCAACGCACCACGTTGGCCCACTGGTTGATCAGCAGGGGCAGATCGCGGTAGCTCTGGATCCACTTGGAGAAGTAGTCGTTGACGATGGTCTCCGAGGTGGGGCGGACGACCGCGGGCTCCTCCAGTTCCTTGCCGCCGCCGTGCGTGACCACGGCGAGTTCGGGCGCGAAGCCCTCGACGTGGTCGGCCTCCCTGGTGAGGTACGACTGAGGGATCAGCAGCGGGAAGTACGCGTTCTGGGTGCCCGTCTCCTTGATGCGGGCGTCCATCTCGGTCTGCATCCGCTCCCACAGTCCGTACCCGTACGGCCGGATGACCATGGTGCCGCGCACCGGCCCGTTGTCGGCCAGTTCGGCCTTGCTGATCAGGTCCTGGTACCAGCGCGGAAAGTCGTCCGCCCGGGGGGTGAGAACGGGTGCGTGTGCCATGGCGCGATGGTACGGGGACACCTCCCCGCGGGTTGAATCATTTGTCGTCCGGGGTCGCCCGGGGGCGCACGGACGGCTCACAAGGAGTGCGCCACACCCCCTGGACGCCACGACGGGCGCGGAGTTACCTGGCATACGGGGGGCACGGGGAAAGTGCGAGCGCACGTCACGGGGGCCACGGAACCGAAGACAGCGACAACCGACGGCGATTGGGGCGCTTTCGATGACACCTACGCTCGCGGGGCAGCACCTCCCCCACGCGGGGGCGGCTCCCCGCGTGGAACGGCGTGCACGCGCGCGTGACTGGGCCGAGATACAGGAGCGCATGCTCGTCCCTCTCTACGAGGCCGTCTACGACCGGCTCGACGTGGGCTCCGGCACACGGCTGCTCGCACTCGGGTGCGGTACGGGCCTCGCCCTGCTGCTGGCGGCCTCCCGGGGTGCCGCGGTCACCGGTGTCGACACCGGCGCGGACGAACGGCTGGCGATCGCACGCGAGCGGCTGCGGCCCGCGACCCCGCGGCCACGCGCGCGTGCGGACGCACGGATCGTCGACGGCTCCCCACCGGACGCGGCACCCGCGCCCGGAGAGCGGGCGTACACCCTGCTGACCGCCTTCGGGCCGGCCGGATACGCGGCCGACGACGGGGAGATTCTCGCCGGACAGCTCGCGGCGGCGGTCCCGCTCGCCCGGCGCGGGGCTCCCGTGGTGCTCGCCGGATGGGGTCCGCCGGAACGGTGCAGCACCGTGTCCGTGCTCCGTGTCGCGACCAAGCTGGCCGACCCCGGAGGCGATGCGGGCCGCCCGCGCCCTGCCGGGCGCGACGACCTGGAGGACACGGCTCGGCGCTCGGGGCTGCGCCCGGACGGATCGGGGCGGGTCGCCTGCCCCTTCGGGTACGCCGACCTGGACAGCGCGGTGCGGGGGATGCTGTCGACGGGGCTCTTCGACGCGGCGATCGACGCGACGGACCTGGAGCAGGTCGGCAAGGAGCTGGCGGAGGCCCTGCACCCGCACCGGCGGGCGGACGGGACGGTGTGGATGCCAAACGTGTTCCGCTATCTGATCGCGCGCGTGCCCTAGGGGTTGCCTTCGGTCAGCCCGCGTCCGCCAGGTCCCGGCCGCCCGGGACCGCTCAGTCGTCCTTCCTCACCCGCAGCACCCCGGCGATCCGGTACGCCTCCGCCTCGTCCAGCGTCTCGTTGACCAGCAGCGCCTCGGCCAGCGCGTCCAACTGGCTCCTGTGGTCCCGGAGTTTGCGGCACGCCTCCGCGTAGCACTCGTCCACGATGCGCCGCATCTCCATCTCGATCACATCCAGCGTCTGCGGGGCCGCCGAGAGGCCGTACGTCTGCTGGGCGTCGCTCGGCAAGGCCGACAGACGGCCCACCCGCTCGCTCATGCCCCAGCGGGCGACCATGCCGCGGGCGATGTTGGTGACCTGTTCCAGGTCGCTCTCGGAGCCCGTGGTGATGACCTCGTAGACCACCTGCTCCGCCGCCATGCCGCCGAGCGCTCCGATGATACGGCCGCGCAGATACTCCTCCGTGTACGCGTACCTGTCCGACTCGGGGGTCGACAGGGTCACCCCGAGGGCCCGGCCGCGCGGCACGATCGTGACCTTGCGCACCGGGTCGGCGCCCGGCTGGAGCATGCCCAGCAGGGCGTGCCCGCTCTCGTGGTACGCGGTCCTGCGGCGCTCCTCCTCCGGCATCACAAGTGCGCGCGCGGCGCCCAGCTGCACCTTCTCCAGCGCCTCCGAGAAGTCCGCCTGCGTCACCCGGTCCTGCTTCCGCTTGACCGCGAGCAGGGCCGCCTCGTTGGCGAGGTTGGCCAGGTCGGCACCGGTCATGCCGGGGGTGGTGCGGGCCACCTGAGCCAGGTCCACATCCGGGGCGAGGGGTATGTCGCGGGTGTGGATCGCGAGGATCGCCTCGCGTCCCGCGCGGTCCGGCGGGGAGACCTGGACCACGCGGTCGAAGCGGCCGGGCCGGGTCAGCGCCGGGTCCAGGATGTCGGCGCGGTTGGTCGCCGCGATGACGATGACGCCCTCGGAGCCGGTGAAGCCGTCCATCTCGGTGAGGATCTGGTTCAGGGTCTGCTCACGCTCGTCGTGGCCGCTCACCGAGGCGCCCGCGCCGCGTGCCCGTCCGATCGTGTCGATCTCGTCGATGAAGATGATCGACGGGGCCACCTTGCGGGCCTCGGCGAACAGCTCGCGTACGCGGGAGGCGCCGACACCCACGATCATCTCGATGAACTCGGAGGCGGAGGCGGAGAAGAACGGCACGTCGGCCTCGCCCGCCACCGCCCGCGCCAGCAGCGTCTTGCCGGTGCCGGGCGGGCCGGTGAGCAGCACGCCGCGCGGCGCTTTCGCGCCCATTCTGCGGTAGGCGTCGGGGTGCTCGAGGAAGTCGACGATGTCGTCCAGCTCGGCCTTGACCTCGTCGATTCCGGCGACATCGGCGAACGTGGTGCGCTGGATGCCCGGCCGCAGCTCCACAGGTCTGGGCGGCGCCTTGCGGCCGAGCATGCCGCCCGGGCCGGTCAGGCCCGCCCCGATCCGCCGCGCGAAGAAGACCCACAGAGCCACGAGGATCACCAGCGGCGCGAGCGAGAGCAGCAGGTTGGACAGGAGGCCGCGCTGCTGCACCACCGGCTGGGCGGTCACCGTCACACGGTGCTTGGTGAGGTTCTGCCAGAGCTTGTCGTCCGCGAAGGCGGGCCGCTGGGTCTTGAACTTGGTGTACTTGCCTCCGCCCTCGGGGTTGGATTGGGCGTGCTTGAGCTGCCCCTGGATGGCGTCGCCCTTGGAGTAGATCGTCTTGACGTTGCCGTCATCGACCTGCCTGCTGAACTCCGTGTACGAGATCGTCGGCTCGTTGCCGCGGTTGTAGTAGGACACCACGGCATAGGCGACGAAGAAGACGATCACCGCGGCGACGACCAGGCCCCACCAGCCGCCGCGCATCCTCCTGCCGCCCGGCCACCTGGGCGTCTCCTCCGGGGTTCCTTCGGTGCGCCACGGCTTCTCCGGGGTCTTGCGTGGTGGCGCGGCGTCGCTCATACATCGGACGGTACGGCACCCGGCAGGCCCCGGCACGCGCTGAGGGCGCCCCCGAAGAAGGGGCGCCCTCGGCGCCGTATGGCGGCACTCTGGTGGGGCCGGCCGGTGAAGCCGGTCAGCCCATGAACTTCTTGAACTCGTCCGGCAGCTCGAAGTCCTGACCGGCCTGCTGCGGCAGGCCGAAGGCGCCGCCCTGGCCCTCGGCCGCGGCGGCGCGGCGCGCGGCCTCCTCCTGCTCCTGCTGCTTGCGCTTCATCGGGTTGCCCGAGCGCTGCTTGCCCTTGGCCTTCTTCGGCTGCTTCTTGGACCGGCCGGGACCGCCACCCATCCCGGGGATGCCGGGCATACCGGGCATGCCGCCGCCCTGGGCCATGCGGGACATCATCTTGCGGGCCTCGAAGAACCGCTCGACCAGGTTCTTGACCGCGCTGACCTCGACACCGGAACCCTTGGCGATACGGGCTCGGCGCGAGCCGTTGATGATCGTCGGGTCCTGGCGCTCGCCCGGGGTCATCGACTTGATGATCGCGGCCGTGCGGTCCACGTCCCGCTCGTCGAGGTTGTTGATCTGGTCCTTGATCTGGCCCATGCCCGGCAGCATGCCGAGGAGCTTGGAGATCGACCCCATCTTCCTGACCTGTTCCATCTGGGACAGGAAGTCGTCGAGGGTGAAGTCCTGGCCCTTCTTGGAGGCCAGCTTGGAGGCCATCTTCTCGGCCTCGGCCTGGCTGAAGGTCTTCTCCGCCTGCTCGATCAGGGTGAGCAGGTCACCCATGTCGAGGATGCGGGAGGCCATCCGGTCCGGGTGGAAGGCGTCGAAGTCGTCGAGCTTCTCGCCGTTCGACGCGAACATGATCGGCTTGCCGGTGACCGAGGCGATCGACAGGGCCGCACCACCACGGGCGTCGCCGTCGAGCTTGGAGAGGACCACGCCGTCGAAGCCGACACCGTCGCGGAACGCCTCCGCGGTGTTGACGGCGTCCTGACCGATCATCGCGTCGACGACGAACAGGATCTCGTCGGGCCGCACGGCGTCGCGGATGTCCGCGGCCTGCTGCATCATCTCCTGGTCGATGCCGAGGCGGCCGGCGGTGTCCACGATCACGATGTCGTGGACCTTGGTCTTCGCGAAGTCGATGGAGTCCCGGGCGACCTTGACCGGGTCCCCGACGCCGTTGCCCGGCTCTGGCGCGTAGACGGCCACGCCCGCGCGCTCGGCGACGACGCTCAGCTGGTTCACCGCGTTGGGGCGCTGGAGGTCGGCGGCGACCAGGAGCGGGGAGTGGCCCTGCTCCTTGAGCCACTTGGCGAGCTTGCCCGCGAGGGTGGTCTTACCGGCACCCTGCAGACCCGCGAGCATGATCACGGTCGGCGGCTGCTTGGCGAAACGGAGGCGGCGGGTCTCGCCACCGAGGATCGTGATCAGTTCCTCGTTGACGATCTTGAGGACCTGCTGGGCGGGGTTCAGCGCCCGGGAGACCTCGCTCCCGAGGGCCCTTTCCTTCACGTTCTTGATGAAGGAGCGGACCACAGGCAGGGCTACGTCGGCTTCGAGGAGCGCGATGCGAATCTCACGGGCCGTGGCGTCGATGTCCGCCTCGGAGAGCCTGCCTTTCCCGCGGAGGCTTTTGAAAGTCGCGCTGAGGCGGTCGGAGAGGGTGTCGAACACGGCGGCGTCGGTCCTCGGAGTCGGGGGCGTTTCGGGCTGCCCTCCAGGGTATCCGGCCCGGCAGGCAAATCGTCCCCGCCCGCCGCACCCGGCCGGCGGGGACCCTCTCGGGAAGGCTCGGGACATGACCACACGGTCACCCCCGAAGCGTCTCCTCCAGCGTCCGTGCCACCTGGGCCGCCTCCTCCCCCGGCAGCGGATCGCCCGCCCCGGTGGTGACGTAGAAGGCGTCCACGGCGTTGGCACCCAGCGTCGACACATGCGCGCTGCGCATCCGTACGCCCGACTTCTCCAGCGCCTGCCCGATCCGGAACAGCAGCCCCGGCACGTCCTGGGCCCGCACCTCGATCACCGTGGCGTGCCGGGAGGCCGCCGGGGCGACGGTCACGCGCGGTGGGGGCGCCACCACGCCCCGGCGGCGCGGGTAGGCGGCGTCCCGCTCGGCGAGGCGCCCCGCGACGTCCAGGGAGCCGTCCAGGGCCCGTACGAGGTCGGCGCGCAGCCGTGCGGCCTGCGGCAGCGAGCCGTACTGCGCTGCGACCCGCCAGTCGAGCAGCAGCACCGAGCCGTCGTGGACGCCGTTGGGCAGCTCCAGGGCCCGCAGCTCGGCCGTGCGGACGGTGAGGCGGTGCATGGCCAGGACGCCCGCCACCGCGGGCAGCACGCCGGGCTGGTCGGGCACGGCGACGAGCAGTTCCACGCCGAGGGGTTCCGGCTCGTCGGCCGGAGTCTCGGTGGGCGGCTCGGTCTGCGCGCGCAGCGCGAGCACGGGGCCGCCCGTGCGGAACGCCTCGACGGCGAGCCGTTCCTGCTCGGCCGTGGGCGCGGCGTCCTGCGGGCCGTCGGGCTCGTCGCCGGCCAGCAGCGCGGAGACCCGTTTGACCAGGTCGGTCACCAGCGCGCCCCGCCAGGACGACCAGGCGGCGGGCCCGGTGGCCAGCGCGTCCGCCTCGGTCAGCGCGTGCAGCAGTTCGAGGGTGCTCTGTGCGCCGACGGCCTCGGCGACCGAGCGCACGGTGGCCGGGTCGTCCAGGTCGCGCCGGGTCGCCGTCTCCACGAGCAGCAGGTGGTGGCGTACCAGGGTGGCGAGGACGGCCACGTCGTCGCGGTCGAAACCGATGCGGCCCGCCACGTCCCGGGCGATGATCTCGCCCGCCACGGAGTGGTCTCCGGGCCAGCCCTTGCCGATGTCGTGCAGAAGCGCGGCGACCAGCAGGAGGTCGGGCCGTCCGACGCGGCGGGTCAGTTCGGAGGCGCGTACGGCCGTCTCGATCAGGTGCCGGTCGACGGTCCACAGGTGCACGGCGTTGCGCTGCGGGCGGCAGCGCACCCGCTCCCAGTCGGGCAGCAGACGGGTGATCAGGCCCTCGGCCTCCAGGGCCTCCCAGACCTCGATGGTCGGGCGGCCGGAGCCCAGCAGGGTCACGAGCTGTTCGCGGGCCTCGGCGGGCCAGGGCGTGGGCAGGGGGCGCACGGTGGTGGCCATGCGCCGTACGGCGTGCAGGGAGAGCGGGAGGCCGGCCTGGGCGGCTGCCGCGGCGGCACGCAGGGGCAGCACGGGGTCTCGCTCCGGGCGCGCGACGCGGGCCAGCACCACTTCGCCGTCCTGCTCCACCACGCCCTCTGCCAGCGGGGACCGCTCGGCGACCGGCTTGTTTCCGCCCAGCATGGCCCGCAGCCGGGGACGGGCGCTGCGTGACCGCAGGACACGCGCCACTTCGCGCCAGGTCACATCGCCGGCGTACGAGATGACGCGCGCCGCCTCGTAGACCTGGCGCAGCAGCGTGTCGGCGTCCAGCAGGCCGAGCTCGGCGGCGACCTGGTCCTGTTCCTGGAGGGCGAGCCGGTCGGTGGCGCGCCCGGTGGTCAGGTGCAGGGCGTCCCGTACGTCCAGGAGTCCGAGCCGGGCGTCGGCGAGCCCCTCGCGCGGGGCGTCGGCGAGCCAGGAGGCGGCCACCGCGCGCAGGGCCGTGGCGTCACGCAGCCCGCCCCGGGCCTCCTTGAGGTCGGGTTCCAGGAGGTACTGGAGTTCGCCGTGGCGTTCGGCCCGCTCGGCGCACAGTTCCCGGAGCTCGGGCAGCCGCTTGGGCGCCTGGTTGCGCCAGTCGGCGAGAACGGCCGTCCTCAGGCCCGCGGTCAGCCCCGGGTCGCCCGCGAGATGGCGGGCGTCCAGCAGGCCGAGTTGCACCTTGAGGTCCTCTCCCGCGGCCCTGCGGGCCTCCGCCGGGGTGCGGACGGAGTGGTCGAGGGCGAGGCCGAGGTCCCAGACGGGGTACCAGATGCGGTCGGCCAGTGCGGCGATCGCCTTGCCGTCGCCGCCGTCGTGCAGCAGGAGCAGATCGAGGTCGCTGCGCGGGGACAGCTCGCCGCGGCCGTAGCCGCCGACGGCGACCAGGGACACGCCGCGCAGGCCCTCGGCTCCCGCGGCGAACAGCTGAGCGAGCCAGTCGTCCGTCAGCTCGGCCAGGGCCGCACGGCGCGGCGGCCCGGACCGCGCCCCCTCGGTGAGGAGGCGCAGCCGGGCCGCCGCGTAGCCGCTGGGTCCCGAGCCCTCTGCTTCCGTACGTACGTCCGTACTCGTCACCCGGCGACTCCTGTTCCGTTGGTGCCTTACAGCGCGTCGGGGCCGCGCTCGCCGGTCCGGACCCGGACGGCCGTCTCGACCGGGATGGACCAGACCTTGCCGTCTCCGATCTTGCCGGTACGGGCCGCCTTGACGATGACGTCGACCAGCTGCTCGGCGTCGTCGTCCTCGGCCAGCACCTCGATACGGATCTTGGGGACGAGGTCGACGGTGTACTCGGCGCCCCGGTAGACCTCGGTGTGTCCCCTCTGCCGACCGTAGCCGCTCGCCTCGGTGACCGTCAGACCATGCACGCCGAAGGCCTGGAGGGCCTCCTTGATCTCGTCCAGCCGGTGGGGCTTCACGACGGCGGTGATGAGCTTCATGCGTCCACCTTCTTGCTCTGCGGGGCTGCCAGGGCCGGACCGGCGGAGGTGCCGATGACGCCGCCGCCCGCGCCGCTGAAGTCGTATGCGGTCTCGGCGTGCTCCGCCTGGTCGATGCCGGAGATCTCCTCGTCCTGGGGGACCCGCATGCCGATGGTCTTGTCGAGGAGGAAGGCGAGGATCGCGGAGGCGATCAGGGAGTAGGCGAGGACAGCGAAGACACCGGCGCACTGCTTCCAGAACTGGTCGAGGCCGCCGCCGTAGAAGAGGCCCTTGACGTCCGACTGGCCCTTGCCGCTGGCGAAGAAGCCGATGAGCAGGGAGCCGGCGATACCGCCGACCATGTGGACGCCGACGACGTCGAGGGAGTCGTCGTAGCCGAACCTGTACTTCAGGCCGACGGCCATGGCGCACAGGACACCGGCGATGGCGCCGACGGCGATCGCGCCGAGCGGGGAGACCGCGCCACCGGACGGGGTGATCGCGACCAGACCGGCCACCGCGCCGGAGGCGGCGCCCAGAGTGGTGAACGCGCCGTGACGGATCTTCTCGTAGGCGAGCCAGGCGAGCATGGCCGCGGCGGTGGCGACCTGTGTGTTGACGAACATCAGCGGGCCGACGCCGTCGTCGTTGCCGAGCCAGGAGCCGGCGTTGAAACCGAACCAGCCGAACCACAGCAGCCCGGCGCCGAGCATGACCAGCGGGAGGCTGTGAGGGCGCATCGGGTCCTTCTTGAAGCCGACGCGCTTGCCGATGACGAGGATCACGCCGAGTGCCGCCGCACCGGCGTTGATGTGGACCGCCGTACCGCCTGCGAAGTCGATGACGCCCAGTTCGAAGGCCCAGCCGCCGGTGCCCCAGACCCAGTGGGCTACCGGGAAGTACACGATCGTGACCCACAGCACGAGGAACAGGGACCAGGCGGTGAACTTCACCCGGTCCGCGAGCGCCCCGCTGATCAGGGCGGGCGTGATGATCGCGAACATCAGCTGGAAGACGGCGAAGACGAAGACCGGGATCGTGTAATTCGGCCAGAGGTCCGTCTTGCCTATGCCGCCGAAGCCGACGAAGTCGGAGGTCCAGCCGATGATGGAGCCCTTGTCGTCGCCGAAGGCCAGGGAGAAGCCGTACAGCACCCACAGGATGGTGACGATGCCCAGGCTGATGAAGCTCATCATCAGCATGTTGAGCGTGCTCTTGACGCGGACCATGCCTCCGTAGAAGAAGGCCAGGCCCGGGGTCATGAGCATCACCAGGGCGGAACAGATCAACATGAAGCCGGTATTGGCGGACGACAGCTTGGGTGCGTCCGCCGCAAGCATGATGGCTGGTGCCATCGGCGTCTCCTCGTCGGTTGGTACGGCCCCGTGCGGGCGAAGCCTTGAGAGCGGTCCGGTCATGAGGGATGGGCCGGTTATGCGCCATGAGATTGGCGCAGCGCCGTTTCGGTCGGCGCCCCTCGATGTTTCGCCGCAGTGACGAAGGTGCCGGGCGTGTTACGCGTTGATGAACTACCGGATGTCGGCCCGTTCGATCGTTATCGTGACGCAACCTGTGAGGAATGGCATGGCGGCCGTGTCACCGCGGCCATCCGGTGCGCAAGCTCCGTGACGGTCGACCGGGCCCGCGGGAGCCGCGCCCTTCCGGGCGGAAAGACCATGCGTCCGGCCGCGACAGCCATCCGATGACCTGGCATGGGGGAGCCGAGTCGGGCAGTTCGGGATGGCGGCCGCGGCCGGGGTCCTGGGGGCCCTTGTGGTCCGGCGGGCCCGCGCTCAGACCGCCTCCGCGGTCTCGGGCAGATGGGTGGCGAGGTGATCGGTCAATTCGACGATCTCGGTGAGATCGCCGAAATCACGTACTGCTGTGTCGACGGTCTTTCGGATACGAGTGTTGACCCGTTCGGACCGCACTTTTCGGGCGATTTCCATGGCTCGCCTGGCGAGCACCGCACTCTGCTCCGGCTCCCGCTGGAGAAGGTGCACGGTGGCCATGCCGATCAGGTTGAGTGCGTACGACCGCTGGTGCTCGGGGTCCTCGGCGAAACCGTCGACGGCCTTGCGCATCAGCGGCTCGGCGAGGGAGGCGTAGCTGGGGCTGCGGCCCGCGACATACGCGAGGTCGCGGTATGAGTGGGAGTTCTCGGCGTGCAGCTCGGCCGCGGAGAAGAAGCGGATCCAGTCCGGCTCGGGCTCGTCGAACTCGAGTGCGTCGGCGAAGGTGTCCTCGGCCATCCGGACGGCGCGCTTGCACTTGCCCGGCTGGCCCATGTTCGCGTAGGCCCGAGCCTCCATCGCATACAGCATCGCCTGGGTGCGCGGGCTTGCGCAGTCCCGGCTGCCGTACTGGGCGAGGTGGATGAGTTCCAGGGCGTCGTCGGGCCGACCCAGGTGGATCATCTGGCGGCTCATGCTGGAGAGGATGTAGGAGCCGAGCGGCTTGTCGCCGGCCTCCTTGGCGGCGTGCAGCGCGAGGACGAAGTACTTCTGCGCGGTGGGCTGGAGTCCCACGTCGTAGCTCATCCAGCCCGCCAGCTCGGCCAGCTCGGCGGCGACCTTGAAGAGGCACCTGGTGGCCGGCTCGGACTGCGGCTCCTGGAGGAGGTCGGTCACCTCGTGCAGCTGGCCGACGACGGCCTTGCGTCGCAGGCCGCCCCCGCACTGGGCGTCCCATCGCCGGAACATCACGGTGGTGGTTTCGAGGAGGTCGAGCTCGGGCCTGGACAGACGGCCGCGAGCCCGCCCGGACGACGTGGGCTCGGGCTGCTCGCGCGGGGCGCCGGGGCTCGGCACGAGCCAGCGCTGCATGGGTTCGATGAGGGACGGGCCCGCGGACAGGGCCAGCGAGGTCCCGAGGAAGCCGCGCCGCGCCAGCATCAGGTCGCTGCGCGAGAACTCGCTGATCAGCGCCACCGTCTGCGGGCCCGTCCAGGGCAGGTCGATTCCGGACACGGAGGGTGACTGGTGGGCGGTGCGCAGTCCCAGGTCCTCGACGGAGACCACACAGCCGAAGCGTTCGGAGAACAGCTCCGAGAGGATGCGCGGGATGGGCTCGCGCGGATTCTCCCCGTCCAGCCAGCGGCGCACCCGCGAGGTGTCCGTGGAGATGTGGTTGGCCCCCAACTGGCGGGCTCTGCGGTTGACTTGGCGCGCCAGCTCGCCCTTCGACCAGCCGCTGCGCACGAACCATGAGCCGAGCAGCTCATTGGGGCGCTTGTCAGCGTTCGTACCGCTTTCGCCGTTGCCGCCCACCGGAACGCCCCCATCCCTGAAATCACCTGTGCGCTGTGTGCGCCAAGCCTTACCAGAATGCCGGTGGACACAGCCCCGCGTCCGTCGGTTCTCAGCCTCCGGACGGGAACCCGGCTTGCCTCCGGCATACCCACGAGTGCATGCGTCCCCAGGAACCGGACACTCACAGTAGTCCTACGATCACCCGCCCAGCCATGGCGAATCCATAAGCGCCACCATTCGCCACCCCTTCGAATGAACTCACCGTCGCCCCGGCGCGATTCACTTGACACATGACAGCCGGAAATGGATGGAGCGAGGTATTCACCGGCGCGAGCCGTCGGCCTCACCACCCTGCGTACGACTGGTCGCGCCCCGGACTCCGTGACGGGCGCAGGCCGAGGATGAACGCGGAAGGCTCACGACAGGCGGGACGCAGAGTCACGCTCTGATTCCATCGCGTAACCATCGGCACGCTGAGACCGTTGGAGGGGGCATGGGCTTCACGATCGGCGGTACGCGGAGCATCCGCGAGATCCGCCCCGGTGCCCGACGCCGGGGCCGTTCGTCGGAGTGGATCGCCGTCGCCGAGTACACGGGCCTGTGGGGCTGGGACGTGGTGCCCGGCGCACGGGCGGCCGCGGGGGCGTGCTCGTGCGGCGACACGGGCTGCACCGCGCCCGGCGGGCATCCCCTGTCCTTCGCCCCCGTGGTGCGTGCCGGTGCGACGCTCGACGAGGCGACCGAGGCCTGGGCCGAGGTGCCCGGCGCGGCGGTGATGCTGCCGGTGGGCCGCGCGTTCGACGTGGTCGAGGTCGCCGAGGCGGCGGGGCGCCACGCCCTGGTCCGGCTGGAACGGCTGGGCGTCCCGGTCGGCCCGGTCACCGCGACCCCGGACGGCCGCGCCCAGTTCTTCGTCGCTCCTGGTTCCGCGGCCGAGCTTCCCGCCCTGCTCTACCGGATGGCGTGGGACGACGCGGACCTCGACCTGCACGCCCTCGGCCCGGGGACGTACGTCACGGCCCCGCCCTCGGACCGCGGCGGTCTCGGCCCGGTCCGCTGGCTGCGCGCCCCCGCCCTCGACTCGGCGACGACACCGCCGGCAGCACGTCTGCTGATCGGCACACTGGCCTACGTGGCGCACCGCTCCCGCGCCCAGGGGGCGTCCGGCACCCCCTAGGGGCACACACACCCTACGAGACATCGCCCGGCCGGGCGGCGACAGCGAAGGGTCCCTGCCGCACCGTGCGGATGCGGCAGGGACCCTTCTCGCCCCCGCGCGCGTGCGCGCGGAAGAGGAAGAAGCGGAAAAAGCAGCGCCCGTCCCCACTGCACGTTGGGGGCGGGCGCTTCTCGGCGTGTACCGAGACCGGTCAGGTGGTGGTCACTCTCCGATAAGGGCGTCAACGAACGCCTCCGGGTCGAACGGCGCCAGGTCGTCGGAGCCCTCGCCGAGACCGATCAGCTTCACCGGCACGCCCAGCTCGCGCTGGACCGCGACCACGATGCCGCCCTTGGCCGTGCCGTCCAGCTTGGTCAGCACGATGCCGGTGATGTCCACGACCTCGGCGAAGACGCGAGCCTGGACGAGGCCGTTCTGCCCGGTGGTCGCGTCGAGCACCAGCAGGATCTCGTCCAGCGGGGCGTGCTTCTCCACGACGCGCTTGACCTTGCCCAGCTCGTCCATGAGACCGGTCTTGGTGTGCAGGCGCCCCGCGGTGTCGACGAGCACGACGTCGTAGCCCATCTCCTTGGCTTCCTTGACCGCGTCGAAGGCCACGGAGGCGGGGTCGCCGCCCTCCGGCCCGCGCACCGTGTAGGCGCCGACCCGCTCGCCCCAGGTCTGCAACTGATCGGCGGCGGCGGCGCGGAAGGTGTCGGCGGCACCCAGGACGACCGTGCGGCCGTCGGCCACGAGGACCCGGGCGAGCTTGCCGGTGGTGGTGGTCTTGCCGGTGCCGTTGACGCCGACGACCATCACGATGCCCGGCTTGCTGCTCTCCGGCTCGGTCCGCACGGTGCGGTCCATGTCGGTGCCGACCAGCGTGAGCAGCTCCTCCCGCAGCAGTCCCCGCAGGTCCTGGGGGGTGCGGGTGCCGAGCACCTTCACCCGCTCGCGCAGCCGCTCGACCAGCTCCTGGGTGGGCTGCACACCGACGTCGGCGGTGAGCAGCGTGTCCTCGATCTCCTCCCAGGTCTCCTCGTCGAGGTGCTCGCGGGACAGGAGCGTGAGCAGCCCCTTGCCGAGTGCGTTCTGCGAGCGGGACAGGCGGGCGCGCAGACGGATGAGACGGCCGGCGGTGGGCTCGGGGATCTCGATCGGGGGCGCTTCGACGGTCGGCGGCTCCTCCACGGCGACGGGAGCGGAGGCCGCCGGAAGGTCCACCTCCTCGATCGTCCGGCGCTCCTCGTCGCGCGGGGTCTCGGCCTCGTCGCCGACGTGCGGCTCGGCCGGAGGGGCGGTGATGTCGGGGGTCGAGGGGGGCGCCGGGGGCAGCGGCTTCTTTCTGCGACTGCCGACGAGGAGCCCGCCGAGCGCACCGAGCACGACCACGGCGATGACTACAGCAAGGATGACGATTTCCATAACGGGTCCAGTATGCGCGACCGGCCTCCGGGCCGTTCGGCGGCGGCTCCGGGGGCGGATGCCCGGTTGTCTGGCGGATCGTCAGCCACGGCCCTCGTGCGGACCGGCCCGGCGAAGGCGAAGGGGGCTTTGCCCATGCCCGTCACGGTCGTACGTTTCATCCTCGTCGAGCCCGGCGCGACCCTCGCCTCGCTGGGGCCTGCTGCCGGGCGGCCCTGGAGATGGCGGCGTACGCCGACGACCGAGGGGTCACCATCGGGTACGCCCGCACGCCCGCGGCGCGAGTGAGGCGCCCCGTAGGCGAACGGGCGGCAACGCCGCGCCGCCCGGCTCGGGCAGTGACCGGGCCGGACGGCGGACGGGTGTCGAGGAGAGAGGCAGCGGGGACTTGGCCCTTCTCCTCGAGTTCGGGGGTGGGCGGGTCAGCCCATTTCCTCCAGGGACTTGCCCTTCGTCTCCTTCACGAACTTCAGGACGAACGGGATGGAGAGCGCGGCGAAGACCGTGTAGATCACGTAGGTACCGGAGAGATTCCAGTCGGCCAGCGACGGGAAGCTCGCGGTGATGGCCCAGTTGGCGATCCACTGCGCGGCGGCGGCCACACCCAGGGCGGCGGCACGGATCTTGTTCGGGAACATCTCACCGAGCATGACCCAGACGACCACACCCCAGGACAGGGCGAAGAAGAGGACGAACACGTGGGCGGCGATCAGGGCGACCCAGCCCTGGGTGCCCGGCAGCTTGCCGTCGACCAGGTGGTACGAGAACGCCCAGGCCTCCAGCGCGAGACCGACGACCATACCGACCGAACCGACGAGCGCGAGCGGCTTGCGGCCGATGCGGTCCACGAAGATCATCGCGATCACGGTGCCGACGATGTTGATGATCGACGTCGTGAACGAGTAGAAGAACGAGTCCGTCGGGTCGACGCCGACCGACTGCCACAGCGTCGAGGAGTAGTAGAACGCGACGTTGATGCCGACGAACTGCTGGAAGACCGACAGGCCGATGCCGATCCAGACGATCGGCTTGAAGAAGAAGCCGCCGCCGAGCAGGTCCTTGAAGCTGGACTTGTGCTCGCTCTTCATGGCGTGCTCGATCTGGGCGACGCGGGCGTCCAGGTCGGCGCCCTTGCCCTCGACCTCGGCGAGGATCTCACGGGCGCGCTCGTGCTTGCCGACGGAGATCAGGAAGCGCGGGGACTCGGGGATGGCCAAGGAGAGCAGGCCGTACAGGACGGCCGGGACGACCATGACGCCGAGCATGACCTGCCAGGCCTCGAGGCCCATCAGCTTGCCGCGCTGGTCGCCGCCGGCGGCGTTCAGCAGGCCCCAGTTGACCAGCTGCGAGATGGCGATGCCGACGACGATCGCCGCCTGCTGGAAGGAACCGAGCCGGCCGCGGTAGGCGGGCGGGGCGACCTCGGCGATGTAGGCGGGGCCGATCACGGAGGCCATGCCGATGGCGAAGCCGCCGATGATGCGCCACAGGGCGAGGTCCCACAGCGCGAAGGGCAGCGCGGAACCGATGGCGCTGACGGTGAAGAGGACGGCGGCGATCTGCATGCACCGGATGCGGCCGATGCGGTCCGCTATTCGGCCGGCGGTGGCGGCGCCGACGGCACAGCCGATCAGGGCGATGGCGATGACCTGGGCCAGCGCTGCGGAGCCGATGTCGTAACGGCCCCGGATGGCCTCGACGGCGCCGTTGATGACGGAGCTGTCGTAGCCGAACAGGAAGCCGCCCATAGCGGCCGCCGCCGCGATGAAGATGACATGCCCGAGATGCTCGGGGTGAGCCGTCCCGGCTCCTGACTGAGGTGCCTGCGCTGTGCTGGTCACGAATAACTCCTCGGGCCACCGGCAACGCTGCCGGGGGTGGGGGTGAGCCCTCTGAGGTATGGGGTCGGCTTCCAAGTACCCGTGGAGCACTGGTTCACGCCGTTCACACCTGAAGGTAAAAGCAACGTTGCAGAGACTATGCCTTCAAGTTCCGAAGTCAATAGGCCCCAACGTCAGGAGGCGCCCGCCCTAGACCCAGGCACTGTGTTCAGAAGTTGAATTTTTGCGGAGATGCAGGTCAGGGCGGGTGTAGGCCGCACCCACTAGCGGAGCCGCTGGGAGATGACCTTCGACACACCGTCGCCCTGCATGGAGACGCCGTACAGGGCGTCGGCGACCTCCATCGTCCGCTTCTGGTGCGTGATCACGATCAGCTGCGAGGCCTCCTGGAGCTCCTGCATGATGCGGATCAGCCGCTGGAGGTTGGTGTCGTCGAGGGCGGCCTCGACCTCGTCCATGACGTAGAACGGGCTGGGCCGGGCCTTGAAGATGGACACGAGCAGCGCCACGGCCGTCAGCGAGCGCTCACCGCCGGAGAGCAGGGAGAGCCGCTTGACCTTCTTGCCCGGGGGCCGGGCCTCGACGTCGACGCCCGTGGTGAGCATGTTGCCCGGGTCGGTCAGCACGAGCCGCCCGTCCCCGCCCGGGAACAGCCGGCTGAAGACACCCTCGAACTCACGGGCCGTGTCCCGGTACGCCTCCGTGAAGACCTGTTCGACGCGCTCGTCGACCTCCTTGACCACCTGGAGCAGGTCGGCGCGGGTCTTCTTGAGGTCCTCCAACTGCTCGCTGAGGAACTTGTGGCGCTCCTCCAGCGCCGCGAACTCCTCCAGCGCGAGCGGGTTGACCTTGCCGAGCTGCTGGTAGGCCCGCTCGGCCGCCTTGAGCCGCCTCTCCTGCTCGGCGCGCACGAACGGGCGCGGCTGGTTGCGCGGATGCCCAGGGTCCTCGGGCACCTCCTCGCCCTCGGCGGGGGGCGACGGCGGCACGGGCTGGTCGGGGCCGTACTCGGCGACCAGCCCCGCCGGCTCGACACCGAGTTCCTCCAGCGCCCTGGTCTCCAGCTGCTCGATGCGCAGCCGCTTCTCGGCGCCCAGCACCTCGCCCCGGTGCACGGAGTCGGTGAGCTTGTCCAGCTCGGCCTTGAGATCGCGGCCCTCGGTGCGGGCGGCGGCGAGTTCCTGCTCGCGGCGCGCCTTGGCGGCCTCGGCGGCCGTGCGCTCGGCCTGCGCCCGGCCCAACGACACCTCGACATGGGCGAGGAGCTGCCGGGCGCCGGAGGCCACGGCCTCGGCGACGGCCGCCTCGTGCCGCAGCCGGGCCCGCCGCTGCTCGGCACGCGCGCGTGCCTCGCGTTCGGCGCGGGCGGCCCGGTCCAGGGAGTCGGCGCGCCCGGCCAGTCCCTTGACCCGCTCCTCATGGGTACGGACCTGGAGCCGGGCCTCCATCTCGGTCTGCCGCGCGTTCGCCCCGTCGGCGGCGAGCCGGTCGCGTACGGAGGTGTCGGGCTCCTCCTCGACCGGCATCTCCTCGGCGACGGCGAGCCGCTCGGCGAGTTCCTCGACCTCCAGCAGGGCCTTCTCCAGCGCCTCCTGTGCCCGGGCCGCGGCGGCGGTGGAGCGCTCGGCCTCCCCGGCGGCCGCCCGGGCCTGCCCCGCGAGCCGTCCCAGTTGCTGGGCGACCGCGGACTTCTCCCGTTCGGCGGCCCGCCGCCGCTCCCCGAGGTCCTCGACGAGGGCCGCGCACTCCTTGCGGCGCTCCCCCGCCAGCCGCTGGGTCTCGGCCAGCCGACCGCATCGGAGGGCGAGTTCCTCCAGCTCGGCGGCGGCCTCGTCGACCGAGGCCTGAACCTCCAGCAGGCTCGGCGCCCCGGCGGATCCGCCGTGGGCGAAGTGCGCCCCGAGCAGATCGCCCTCGGCGGTGACGGCCGTCAGGTCGGGCCGCGCCCCGACGAGCTCCTCGGCGTCCTCCAGGGTGCCGACCACGACGACACCGCGCAGCAGCCGCCGTACGGAGGGCATCAGCGCGGCGGGACCGCGGACGAGGTCGGCGGCGAAGGGCAGCCCGTCGGGAGAGTCCTGCCGGGCATCGCCCCCCTCGTCGGCACCAGCGCCACGCCCTGCTCCGGCGCTCTCACCGTCCCCCGTGTGGCCGTTCAGACCGCGCCCCGCGTCGCCGGCCGGCCCGCGCCCGGTATCACCGCCCGGACTGGGCCGGGCGTCGGCGTCCGGACCACTCCCCGCGTCACCGCCCAAGCCTCGCCCCGCGTCGCCGGCCGGGCCGGGCCCGGCGTCGGTGTTCTCCGTCGCCTGCGTTCCGGCGCTCGCTCGTCCCCCCGCCCGGGTGCTCCCGTCTCCCGTACCCGGTCGCGTGACCGGGCCGTCGGTGGGTGGCTCGTCCGCCGGCTCCTCCCCCGCAGGCCCGGCCAGCAGCAGGGCCGCGCGTCCGGCGTCCTGCTTCCTCAGCAGCCGGATCGCCTCGGCCGCCGAGGCGGGGTTCGTCACGGCGATCGCGTCCGCCGCCGCGCCGAAGGCCGCCGCCAGCGCCACCTCGTGCCCGGGCGTCACCGTCAGCAGCTCGGCCGCCGGGCCCAGCAGGCCGCAGATGCGGTCCTTGGCCTCGAGCAAGACGCCCGTACCGTCCTTGCGGCGCAGGCCCAGGGCGAGGGCCTCATGGCGGGCGGCGACCGCGGCGCGCCGGCGTTCGGCCGCGGTGGCCGCCTCACGGGCGGCCGACAGGGCCGCCTCGGCCTCGGCCAGGGCCAGCTTCGCCGTCTCGTGCCGCTCGGTCATGTCGGCGTCGCCCGCGTCCAGACCGTCCACCTCGGCCTTGAGGGCCTCGTACTCCTCCTGCGCGGCGACCGCGCGCTCCTGCGCCTCGTGGCGTGCCGCGGCGAGGCGGTCGATCTCGGCCTGGGCGGAGGCCGCGCGCGAACGGGCCGCGCCCACCTGCCCGTTCAGCCGGGCCAGATTCTCCCGGCGGTCGGCGATGGCGCGCGCCGCGTCCTTCAGGCGCCGCTCCTCCAGGGCCAGTTCGCGCTCCAGTTCGGCCCGGTGCGCGACGGTGTCCTCCAGCGCGCGCTCGGCCGCTTCCAGGGCGGCCTCCAGCTCGGCCTCCTGCTCGCGGATGCGGGCGGCCTCGCGTTCCATGTCCTCGGGGTCGCGTCCGCGCCGCTCCTCCGGGGGCGCGGAGGTGGCGCTCTTGACCCGGGCCTCGGCCAGCGAGATCGTGCCGCGCACCCGCTCCGCGAGCTGGGACAGCTCGTACCAGGTCTGCTGGGCGCGCTGGAGACGGGGCGTCAGCTGCCGTACCTCGTCCTCGAGGAGCGCCTCGTGCTGGAGCGCCTTCTTCAGTTCGGCCTCGGCGGCCCCCTTGCGTTCCTTGAGCGCGGCCTCGTCGGCGATCTCGGTCCGCAGCGCCTGGCGCAGGCGTACGAGGTCGTCGGCGAGCAGGCGCAGCCGGGCGTCCCTCAGGTCGGCCTGGATGACGGCGGCCCGGCGGGCGACCGCGGCCTGCCGCCCCAGCGGCTTGAGTTGGCGGCGCAGTTCGTCCGTCAGGTCCTGGACGCGGGCGAGGTTCGCCTGCATGGCGTCCAGCTTCCTGAGGGCCTTCTCCTTGCGCTTGCGGTGCTTGAGGACGCCCGCGGCCTCCTCGATGAAGGCCCGGCGGCCCATGGGGTCGGCGTGCAGGACGGAGTCGAGCTGGCCCTGGCCGACGATCACGTGCATCTCGCGGCCGATGCCGGAGTCGGACAGGAGTTCCTGGATGTCGAGGAGCCGGCAGGTGTCGCCGTTGATCTGGTACTCGCTGCCGCCGTTGCGGAACATGATCCGCGTGATGGTGACCTCGGAGTACTCGATCGGGAGTGCCCCGTCGGAGTTGTCGATGGTCAGGGACACCTCGGCGCGGCCGAGCGGCGGGCGCCCGGTGGTGCCGGCGAAGATGACGTCCTCCATCTTGCCGCCGCGCAGCGACTTGGCTCCCTGCTCGCCCATGACCCAGCTGAGCGCGTCCACCACATTGGACTTGCCCGAGCCGTTGGGCCCCACCACACACGTGATCCCCGGCTCGAAGCGGAGCGTCGTCGCCGAGGCGAACGACTTGAAGCCACGGAGGGTGAGGGCCTTGAGGTGCACGCCGCTGGACTCTACCTTCCGCCGCTATCTCACACTATGAACCCCCGCAACCCCGCGGTTTCGGCCTTGAACATGCAGGGCACACCATCCGTTAAAGAGACTGGAAGGGTATGCGGGGGCAAGAAAGAAGGGACGCCGGGGGGCGTCCCTTGCAACTCTGACGGCTGAGCGGTTGATACGGGCAGCCCGACCACTGCTGGTGCCTTGTGGAGCTGAGGCAGTGATCAGGTGAGCGCAGGCTCCGCCTGGTGTGCGTCGATGCTCTCCATGATCCTGTCGTGAGAAGCGGCAGCCGCCAGCGCGTCGTTCTCGGCCTGGATCCGTACGAGCTCGGACTCGAGCTCCTGGACGCGCTGCTGGAGCCGTCGCATCTCGGCGAGGAGTCGCGGGTCGGAGCCGCCGACGTAACCGAGAAGCGCCTTTGCCATGATGGATGGTCCTCCACACTGAGTGACCGACCGATGCGGTGTGGGTCGTGAGGGATTCGCACCCGCGATGCTTGGCAGTCTTCAGTTCTTGCGCCGTTCTTACATGCCAAACAGCTAAGGTGCGCGGGGCTTTCAGCGTCTCACCAAAAAGTTTGACGGTCAACACGATCACGCCCGCATTGGCGGGTGTCCCGGGGGCGCGCGGCCCTCGGCGGGCGGCGCTGCGACTCCTGCGGGCCCCGCTGAGTGCGGCGATCAGTCTTGTCCGTGGAGCCTGCCACGACAAGCCGTTCTTGGCAACCACCTGGGCCTTTCTGCTGGGGGCAGGTGCCTGTGGCATGTCCCTCCGCTTCCGCCGGAGGGTGCGGCGGCCGGGAGTCAGCGGACCGCGAAGCCGTCGTAGCCGCCCCGGGGCGTGTCCCAAATCTCAGTGACTCCGTCCACCCTCCCGGGTGTGTCGTCGCTCCGGAGCCAGTCGAGGAGGGCCTCGCAGGCCTTGCGCGTACCCTCGGCGACCACCTGGACCCTCCCGTCGTCGAGGTTGAGGGCGAAGCCACTCAGGCCGCCGATCTCCAGCGCCCTGGCCCGGGTGAACCATCGGAACCCCACACCTTGGACACGTCCGCGAACCCACGCGACGAGGCGTGCATCGTCGTTCATGGCTGCACGCTAACCGGCCAATGTCCCAGTGGACACTTCTTCCCCTCGCGCCATGCTGTACCGTCCCCACCCATATGAAGCTCATGTGAAACTCACTCGATCGAGCGAGATTCGAGCGAATAGCGCTGACCGCAAGACCAGGAAGGCCAGCAGATGGGACGCCACCGACGCTCCGTCGCCGGACGCGCCGCCACGAGCCGCGCGACCGGGGTGACACAGAAGTACGAGCCCCCCACGGAGCGCTACGGTCCGGAAAACCTCTACGGCTTCGCCGCGGTCCTCGAGGCCGAGCGGCAGGCAACGCGCTCGCACCGCAGGAAGAAGGCCGTCACCCCCGTGCGCACGGGTCTGCTGGGCGTCTCGGCGGCGGTCGCGCTGGGCACCGTGGCGGTCGCCACGGGCGTGCTGCCCGGCGCCAAGACCTTCACGGTGAGCGGCGACGCCGGCGATGTGCAGGCCGGCGACACCGCCCCGTCGGGCTTCGCCACCGAGCAGGGCGGCACCAGCGGCACGGCCGACGACCGCGGCTCGACGTCCACCAGCCGCGACCAGGACCGCGGCCACGCCACCTCGCCGACCGCGACCCCCTCGGCCCCGGCATCCTCGACCGCCCCGACCCGCGAGCCCTCGACGTCGCCGTCCCCGGCCGCGACGGAGACGGCGACGGTCGCTCCGCCCGCGCAGAAGCACACGAAGAAGCCCAAGCCCCATGTGCCGCCGGCCAGGTCCGCGCCACCCTCGACCACGGCCGCGGTGCTCGATCTGGTCAACCAGGAGCGGGCCAAGGTGGGCTGCAGCCCCGTGTCCGCGAGCAGCGAGCTGACGACGCTGGCGCAGGCGTTCAGCGAGGACATGGCCGCGCGGAACTTCTTCGACCACACCGACCCGAACGGCAAGGACCCCTGGGACCGGGCCGCGGCGCTCGGCATAACGGACCTGGGTGGCGAGAACATAGCCCGGGGCCAGGCGACCGCACAGGATGTGATGGAGGCCTGGATGAACAGCCCCGGCCACCGCGCGAACATACTGAACTGCGACTTCAAGACGCTGGGCGTGGGGGTGCACCAGGGAGCGGGCGGCCCCTGGTGGACACAGGACTTCGGCTACTGAGACGACCTGGGGGATGCGGGGGACCGTGTCAGACGGACCGGTTTTCCGCGCTGACCATCCAGGCGTACTTCTCCAGCGAGATGATGATCCCGTGCAGCAGGTCGGCCGTGGAGGGGTCCTCGCTGTCGACCTGGTCATGGTGGGCGCGCGCCGTATCGGCCGCGGCGCGCAGACGCGCGGTCACCAGATCGACGACGGCCTTCACGCCGACCTCTCCTTCCGGGAACGCGGGCAGTGTGGTGCTCGCTGCCACAGTGTCGGAGCGGCCGTCCGGCCAGGCCGCGAGAGCCCGCATGCGTTCGGCAATGGCGTCGGCCGACTCCCGGGCCTCGTCGACGATCTCGTCGAGTTGCAGGTGCAGATCCCGGAAGTTGCGGCCGACCAGGTTCCAGTGGGCCTGCTTCCCCTGCAGGTGCAGCTCCACGAGATCCACCAGGATCTGTTGCAACGCTCGGGCCAACTGCGGCGAGGCCGTGAATTCGGCGGCATCGGCCTCCGAACGTCGGGAAGCCCCAGGGGAAGCGGTCACGGCGTGTCTCCTTCTGAATGCACCACACGACAGCCCCCTGGAACCGGAGGCTCCTTCTCCTACGCGATCGAGCCTACGTAGGTCTCTCTCCGCCGCCAGTGCGCCTGATCCGCTCGGGTGGACATCCGCGACTCGTGCATCGTGCGCCCGTCCGGTCTCCCGGCCGGGGGCACTGCCGTTTCCGGTGGCTACGCCGCCGCGCGGCCCAGTACGAACAGCCGGGCCGTCTCCGCGACGCGGCGGCCGAGGTGCCGGGCGGTCTCCACGTCGGCCTTGTGGACGGCCTCGGGGCCCTCGTCGACGTTCGTCTGCGCGGCGGCGCCCAGGAAGACACCGAGGCGGTTGAGGTCGTGCTCGGAGCCGGCGCTGTTGTTCCAGCCCGGGTGCAGTCCGAGGCTGATCCAGTTCATACCGTGCTGCGCCGCCAGGATCTGGAAGAACTGCAGGGTGTGCAGCTTGTCGCCGCTCTTGCACCCCGAGTTGGTGAATCCGGCGGCCAGCTTGTCCTTCCAGTCCTGCCCGAACCAGCGCTGCGAGGAGGCCTCGGCGAAGGTGTGGAAGGGGGCGGACGCGGTGCCCATGTAGGTCGGCGAGCCGAAGACGATCGCATCCGAGCCGTCCAGAGTCGCCCACTGCTCGTCGGTGATCTCGTCGACCTTGATCAGGTGCACCTGGGCACCGGCCTCGGCGGCGCCCTGCCGGACGGCCTCGGCGAGGACGGCGCTGTGGCCGTAGCCGGAGTGGTAGGCGATGGAGACAACAGGGGTGGTCACGTGGGTACTCCTCGGGGAAACGGAAGGACGTCCGCGGGGGGAGGGAGGCGAGGGCGGAGCGTCGGCCCTCGATTCCGGTGACCACAGGAAAGCACTAACTTCTAGTTAGCGCAACCTGCCAGTTAGCGCTGTGCTGGAGTACTCTTCAGCCATGACGACCACGCAGCAGGAGAACCTCCCGTACGACGTGTTCGCCAAGGCGTGCCCGTCACGGGGCGCGCTGGAGCATGTGACGGGACGCTGGGGGGCGCTCACCCTCGGCGCGCTGTACGAAGGCTCGCTCCGCTTCAACGAGCTGCGCCGCCGGGTCGACGGAGTGAGCGAGAAAATGCTGTCCCAGACCCTGCACGCGCTGGAGCGCGACGGACTCGTGCATCGCGAGGCACAGCCGACGAACCCTCCGCGCGTGGACTACGAGCTCACCTCGCTGGGACACCAGGTGGCCGAGCGGCTGCTGGGCCTCATCCACTTCATGGAAGGGCGTATGGACGACGTGCTGGAGGCTCGCCGTCGCTACGACGACGCCCGCACGGCCTGAGGCTGTCCGAACGCTTCTACGGCACCACGGGCGGCGGCACGCTGCGCGGTGTGCGCTGGCACTTGGGGCAGAAGTAGCTGGACCGGTTCATCCAGGGGCGGCGCCGCATCGGCGTCGCGCAGCGCCGGCACGGCCGGCCCTCGCGGCCGTACGCGTCCAGTGACCGGTCGAAGTAGCCGGACTCCCCGTTGACGTTGACATAGAGGCTGTCGAAGCTGGTGCCGCCGACGGAGAGCGCGGCGTTCAGCACATCCCGTATGTGGCCGAGGAGTTCGGCGGTGCGCGGGCGGGTGAAGTGGGCCGTGGGGCGCTCGTAGTGGACGCGGGCGCGCCACAGGGCCTCGTCGGCGTAGATGTTGCCGACACCGCTGATCAGCGACTGGTCGAGCAGGGCCCGCTTGATCGTCGTGCGCTTGCGGCGCAGGGCCTGGTGGAAGGCGGCGTCGTCGAAGAGCGGGTCGAGCGGGTCCCGGGCGATGTGCGCGATCACGGCCGGCAGCCCGTCGGGGGTGGTGTCGTGCAGCGAGAGACCGCCGAAGGTGCGCTGGTCGACGAAGCGGAGCTCGGTGCGGAGGCCGTCGTCGAACCGCAGGCGGATCCGCAGGTGCTTCTCGTCGGGCGCGTCCTGCGGCTGGACGAGGAGCTGGCCGCTCATACCGAGGTGGGCCAGGATCGCCGTGCCGGTGGTCTCGACCGGGATCCAGAGGTATTTCCCGCGGCGGCTCGGGGTGCCGAGGAGCTGCCCCTTGAGGCGGTGCGCGAAGTCCTCGCCCCCCGCCGTGTGCCGGCGGACGGCGCGCGGGTGCAGCACCTCCACGTCGGCGACGGTGCGGTGGGCGACCCAGCGCTCCAGACCGCGCCGTACGACCTCGACCTCGGGCAACTCGGGCACGGGGCTCCTTGGCAAGGGTGGACGGGGACGACGTCCGCAGGGTACCTCCTGGCAGAGGGCGGACGCCGGGCCCGGAGCCCGCGGCAGCGCCCAAGCGGAGGTGTGCGCGACCGCCCCCATGAAACGGACCCCGCCGCGGCGCGCACGCCGGGACGGGGTCCGGATGTGAAGGATTCAGGCCGTGGCCGTGTCGCTCGACGGGGCCGGGACGGATTCGGTGGTCCCGTCGGGGGACCCCGCCTCGGCCACCGCCCTGGCGCGCTCGTCCGCGGCGGCACGGATGGAGCGCCAGGCCGACTCCGCGGCCTGCTGCTCGGCCTCCTTCTTGCTGCGGCCGGTGCCGGTGCCGTACGAGACGCCTCCGACGCGGGCGGCAGCAGTAAAGGTCTTCTCGTGGTCCGGGCCGGTCTCCGTGACCAGGTACTCGGGCACGCCGAGCCCCTCGGTCGCGGTCAGCTCCTGGAGGCTGGTCTTCCAGTCCAGGCCGGCACCGAGATTCGAGGACTTCTCGATCAGCGGGTCGAACAGGCGGTGCACCAGCTCCGCCGCCGAGTCCAGCCCCTGGTCGAGGTAGACAGCGCCGATCACCGCTTCGAGGGTGTCGGCGAGGATGGACGCCTTGTCCCGGCCGCCCGTGCCCTCCTCGCCCCGGCCGAGCCGGATGAAGGAGCCGAGGTCGAGGCCGCGCCCCACCTCCGCCAGCGCACGCGAGTTGACCACCGCGGCCCGCAGCTTGGCCAGCTGGCCCTCGGGCAGGTCGGGGTGGGTGCGGTACAGCGTGTCGGTGACGACGAGCCCGAGGACGGAGTCCCCGAGGAACTCCAGGCGCTCGTTCGTCGGCAGACCGCCGTTCTCGTACGCGTAGGAGCGGTGGGTCAGCGCACGCACCAGAAGGGCGGACTCGACCTGGTAGCCGAGCCGCCCTTCCAGAAGCGTGTGGGACGAGGCTGTGTTGTCCGCCGGACCACCCCCGCTGCGGCGGGGACTGCTTTTGGCGTCAGACATCAGACCTCTCACCAGCCGCTCAGACCTCGAGGACCTGGCGCTTGTTGTAGGTGCCGCACGAGGGGCACGCGATGTGCTGCAGCTTGGGCTCGTGGCAGCGCTCGCACGCAACCAGGGTGGGGACCGCAGCCTTCCACTGCGACCGGCGGTGGCGCGTGTTGCTGCGCGACATCTTCCGCTTCGGAACAGCCACGGCTACTTCTCCTGCTTCTCGTCGACGCCCGCTTCGGCGCCGCTCATCTCGTCCTTATCGCCGTCTTCGAGTGAATCGGCGATTCCCTGCAGTGCCGCCCAACGGATGTCGACGGCGTCATGGTGGTGGTCCGGGTCGTCCGCGAGCCGCGCTCCGCACTCGGAGCACAGGCCCGGGCAGTCTTCCCGGCACACCGGCTGCATCGGCAGTGCGAGCACCACCGCATCGCGCAGCAGAGGTTCGAGGTCGAAGAGTCCGTCCTCGAGGAAGAACCTGTCCTCGTCGTCCTCGGCGTCGTCGCCCGGCTCCGCGATCACGCGGTCCCGGTCGTCGGCGTCAGGGTACGAGAACAGTTCCTGGAAGTCCGCTTCGAGCTCCAGCTCGAGCGGCTCCAGACACCTTACGCACTCCCCCTCGGCCGATGCACGGGCGGTGCCCGTGACGAGCACCCCTTCCATGACCGACTCGAGCCGGAGGTCGAGCTCCACCGGGGCGCCTTCCGGCACTCCGATGACTTTCTGGATCCCCAAGTCCTTCGGGGCGTCGATCGTGCGGGTCAGGCGCTGAAGCGCACCAGGACGCCGCCCCAGCTCGTGCGTGTCGAACACGAGGGGGTTGCGGTGGTCGAGGCGGGCGTTCAGAGCCATTCCTGCTTTCGGTCTCGAAGCTCAGAGGGGGATGCTGTCCCATGGCATTCCGGGCAGCAAGGATCGCGAAGGGTACGCGCGACCGAAGAGCCAGGATACTGGACCTTTCGCTCACGGCCCAATCCGGTCCACCCGGACGCCCCGGCATCCGCGCGTCCGGCACGCTCAGTGACCGCCGCGCCCCTGTTCGTAGGCCCGGAGCTGCTCGGCGCTGATCATGCTGGTGTCGAAGAGGCTCGTCTCGTCGAGGGCGTTGCCCTCCGGGTAACCGTGGCCGTGGCCATGGCTCTGACCGTAGGCCGCCGCCTGCTGGTCGTACGCCTGTGCCTGCGGGTAGGCGGCGTACGGGTCCGCCTGCTGGTAGCCGTAGGCGTCCTGCTGTGCGTAGGTCTGCTGGTAGCCGTACTGGTCCGGCTGCGGATACCCGTACGCGTCCTGCGCCTGGGCGTAGACGGGCTGGTGCTGGGCCGGGATCGCGGGGGCCTCGGCGGGCATGGCGGGGGCCTGGGCGGGCATCGAGGGCGCCTGGGGCGGCGTGTCGGCGAGGGCCGCGAGGTCGGCGAGGTAGTCGGCGTCGCTGGAGTGCCGGACGGTCCTCGGGTCGTCGGCGAGGGCGCCGAGGTCGTCGGTGGCGATCCGGCCGTGCAGCTTCTGCCGGCCCTTGCCGACGGCCTCCAGGGTCTTGGCGAGCACGGCCTCGAAGGCGCCGAGCTTGGCGTCCACGTACGCGTCGGCGTCGCGGCGCAGGGTCTCGGGGTCGTGGCTGCGCTCGGGGGCGTCCTCGTCCTCGTAGCCCTGCTCGTCGAGGCCCGGACCGGTGCCGAGGAGCTTCTCGCGGCCGCGGCCGACCGAGCCGAGGGTCTTGGTGAGGACGACCTCGAAGTTGGCGAGCTTGGAGTCGACGTAGTCGTCGGCCTCGGCGCGGACCTCCTCGGCCTCCTGGCGGGCCTCGGCGAGGATGCGGTCGGCCTCGTTCTGGGAGCGGCGGGCGACCTCCGTGTCGGAGATCAGGGAGCCGCGCTCGGCGTGCGCGCTCTCGATGATCCGCTCGGCCTCCTGGCGGGCCCGCTCCACCATCTGCTCCCGGTCGCCGATCAGCTCCCGGGCCTGGGCCAGGGAGTCGGGCAGGGCCTGGCGCACCTCTTCGAGCATCGAGAGCAGCTCGGCGCGGTTGACCACGCACGAGGCCGACATGGGCATGGACCGGGCGCTGGAGACCATCGCGACGATCTCGTCGAGCTTCTTCTGCACGTCCACCGTGTGCTCGCCACTCTCTAAGCTGTGTTGGAGACGGACGGGTCGACTGTACGGCCACTTTCGTCCCGGCCGACACCGGCTGACGGGCTGTCAGAGAACGGGAGCCGCGCCGCGGGTGCGGTCAGCCCTTTCCGAGGCGCTTGTCCAGGGCCTCCAGGACGACCGGCGGCACCAGGTGGGAGACGTCTCCGCCCCAGGCGGCGACCTCCTTGACGAGCGAGGAGGACAGGAAGCTGTAGGTGGGGTTGGTGGGGACGAAGAGGGTCTCCACGCCGGAGAGGCCGTTGTTCATCTGGGCCATCTGGAGCTCGTAGTCGAAGTCGCTGACGGCCCGCAGACCCTTGACGATGGCGGGAATGTCGCGCTGCTTGCAGAAGTCGACGAGGAGGCCGTGGAAGGACTCCACCACGACGTTGCCGAACTCGGCGGTGACCTCGCGGATGAGGGCCATCCGCTCGTCGATCTCGAACAGGCCCTTCTTGGACTGGTTGATCATCACCGCGACGTACACCTCGTCGTACAGCTTGGAGGCACGGGCGATGATGTCGAGGTGCCCATTGGTGATCGGGTCGAACGACCCGGGACAGACGGCGCGGCGCACTTGTGATCCCTCGCTCTCCGGTCCGGTCATCGTGCGTCTTCGCACGTAGAGGCGGCGCGACCGTACCAAAACGTCCCTTCCCCGTAACGACGGGCCCTGACCGCTTCGAAGCCGCCCGGCCACCGGAATTCTCCGCCTCTGGTGCTGCGCTCCACGGTGACGAGGGCGTCGGCCGCGAGCCAGCCCCCGGTGCGGAGTGTGAGGAGAATCTCGCGAAGATCGTCGTCGGAGACCGCGTACGGCGGGTCCAGGAAGACGAGGTCGTACGGCTGGTCGGGCGCCGGTGTGCGGATGATCTGTTCCGCTTTGCCCGCCCTCACTTCGGCGCCGGGCAGGCCGAGGGCCCTGACGTTCTCCCGGACGGTACGGACGGCACGGGCGTCGGCCTCCACCAGGAGGGTGTGGCCCGCCCCACGGGACAGGGCCTCCAGGCCGACGGCGCCCGAGCCGGCGTACAGGTCGAGGACCCGCTCGCCCTCCAGCGGGCCGCCGAGGAGGGACTGCCAGGTGGAGAAGAGTCCCTCGCGCGCCCTGTCGGAGGTGGGGCGGGTGCCGTTGCCCGGCGGGACGGCAAGGCGGCGTCCGCCGGCCCGGCCGGCGATCACGCGGGTCATCTCTTCGGTCCTTGTCGGTGTGCGGTCCAAAAGCCCGGTCGGAAGTCCTGCTCCCCGGGGCGGGTGTGCTTCTCCAGTCTCGCAGCCCGGCTGCCGCCGGCGCTCGGTCACCCCTTGTCGAGGTACTGCTCGCGCTCCTCGTCCAGCAGTGCGTCCAGAGCCGTGCGCAGGCCGGGCAGCCGCTCCAGGTCCGGGTCGTCACTGACCACCGCGGTGGCCTCCTGGCGGGCTTCGGCGATGATCTCCTCGTCCTCGATGACCGCGAGCATGCGCAGCGAGGTGCGGGCGCCGGACTGGGCCTGGCCGAGGACGTCTCCCTCGCGCCGCTGTTCCAGGTCGATGCGCGAGAGCTCGAAGCCGTCCAGGGTGGAGGCGACCGCGTTCAGGCGCTGCCGCGCCGCGCTCGCCTCCGGCATCTCGGTCACCAGGAGGCACAGGCCGGGAGCCGAGCCACGGCCCACGCGGCCGCGCAGCTGGTGCAGCTGCGAGACCCCGAAGCGGTCGGCGTCCATGATCACCATCGCGGTGGCGTTCGGCACGTTGACGCCGACCTCGATGACCGTCGTCGCGACCAGGACATCGGTCTCCCCTGCGGCGAACCGGCGCATCACCGCGTCCTTGTCGTCGGGGTGCATACGACCGTGCAGCACCTCGACCCGCAGGCCCTTCAGAGGGCCCTTGGCCAGCTGGTCGGCCACGTCGAGCACGGCGAGCGGGGGCCGCTTCTCCGCCTCGTCCTCGGCTGACTTCCGTGCCTTCTTCGAGTCGCCGGGCTCGTCGATGTCGTCGCCGATACGGGGGCAGACGACGTACGCCTGATGGCCGCCCGCCACCTCCTCGCGCACCCGCTCCCAGGCGCGCGCCAAGAAGTGCGGCTTGTCGGCGGCCGGCACCACATGGCTGGCGATCGGCGAGCGGCCGGCCGGGAGCTGGTCCAGGACGGAGGTCTCCAGGTCGCCGAAGACGGTCATGGCGACGGTCCGGGGAATCGGCGTGGCGGTCATGACCAGCAGGTGCGGCGGCTGCTTCCCCTTGCCGCGCAGAGCGTCGCGCTGCTCCACCCCGAAGCGGTGCTGCTCGTCGACCACGACCAGACCGAGGTCGTGGAACTGCACCTTGTCCTCGATCAGCGCATGGGTGCCGATCACGATCCCGGCCTCCCCGGTGACGAGATCGAGCAGCGCCTGCCGGCGCGCGGCCGTGCCCATGGACCCGGTGAGCAGCACGACCTTGGTGGCCTTCTCGGCCCCGCCCAGCATCCCTCCCTCGGCCAGCTCGCCCATCATCTCGACGATCGAGCGGTGGTGCTGCTGGGCGAGCACCTCGGTGGGCGCGAGCATGGCGGCCTGGCCGCCCGCGTCCACGACGGCCAGCATGGCGCGCAGGGCGACCAGGGTCTTGCCGCTGCCGACCTCGCCCTGGAGCAGGCGGTGCATCGGGTGTTCGGTGGCGAGGTCGTCGAAGATCTCCCGGGAGACCTTCTGCTGGCCGTCGGTGAGCGTGAAGGGGAGTTTCGCGTCGAAGGCCGCCAGCAGCCCGTCCGGGGCGGGGACGCGGGGCACCGCCGGGAGCTGGGCGTCCGCGTGGCGGCGGCGGGCGAGGGCGACCTGGAGGACGAACGCCTCGTCCCACTTGAGGCGGGAGCGGGCCTCGGCGATGTCGGCCTTGGTGTGCGGGCGGTGGACCTTGAGGAGCGCCTCGGGGAGGGGGACCAGGGCCCGGCCCGCGCGCAGGGAGTCCGGCAGAGGGTCGAGCGCCTCCTGGGCGCTGGGCAGGACCGTCTGCACCGACTTGGCGATCTTCCAGGACTCCAGCTTGGCCGTGGCCGGGTAGATCGGGATGAGCGCGCCCGCCCAGCTGTCGACCGTCTCGGCCACGTCGTCGCCGCGCAGCAGCTCGTAGGCGGGGTGGGCCAGTTGGAGCTTGCGGTTGAAGACGGAGACCTTGCCCGCGAACAGCGCGCGGGTGCCGGGCAGGAGTTCCTTGTGGGGCTTGTGCACGCCGTTGCCGAAGAAGACCAGCTGAAGGCGGCCGCTGCCGTCGGTGATCGTGACCTCCAGGCGCTGGCCCTTGCCGCGGGGCGCCTTGGCCGAGGCGAAGGTGTGAAGCCGGGCGTCGGCGACCTGGGCGATCACCGTGACGTGCTCGTCCATGGGGAGGTCGGCGAGGTGTGTGAGCTGGCCGCGCTCCTCGTATCTGCGCGGGTAGTGGTGGAGCAGGTCCGAGACGGTGTGCAGGCCGAGGTGCTCGGCCATCACCTTCGCGGTGGCGGGGCCGAGCACCTTCTTCAGCGGTTCTTGCAGTGCGGGCACGAGATCCATTGCACACCACTCCGCTGACAACGCCGTATACGTCTTGCAAATCCGCTGGTCAGGAGGATGGCTCGAGGCCTAGGATGACCCATCCTTCCGGCTCGCCCCCCGCGGTCACCGCCCCACCGGGACCGCCCGACCCCGCGCCGTCGACCATCCCCCACCCGCGGCGCCGTGACGATGGACTCCCAGACCTCACAGGCATCCCAGGCACCTCAGTCACCACAATCACCCCATACGTTCCAGGTCGACCTGCGTGGTCTGGTGGACCTGCTCTCCCATCACCTCTACTCCAGTCCCAAGGTCTATCTGCGCGAGCTGCTCCAGAACGCCGTGGACGCGATCACCGCCCGCCGCGCCGAGCAGCCGGACGCGCCGGCCGCGGTGCGGCTGTACGCGGACGGCGGCAGCCTGCGCGTCGAGGACACGGGCATCGGGCTCACCGAGTCCGATGTGCACAGCCTGCTCGCCACCATCGGGCGCAGCTCCAAGCGGGCCGAAGGGCTCCAGGAGGCCCGCTCCGGCTTCCTCGGGCAGTTCGGCATCGGGTTGCTGGCGTGTTTCGTGGTCGCCGAGCGCATCCGGGTCGTCAGCCGCAGTGCCCGCACACCGGACGCGGCGCCCGTGGAGTGGACGGCCGCCGACGACGGGTCGTACGTCGTGCGGACGCTGCCGCCGGACGCCCGCCCCGAACCCGGCACCACGGTGCATCTGGTGGCGCGTCCCGGTGCCGCGGACTGGCTCTCTGCGGACCGGGTGCGGTCCCTGGCGCGGGACTTCGGTTCGCTGCTGCCGTACGACGTCCGGGTGGGCGATGAGCCGGTCACGGAACTGCCGGCGCCCTGGGACCGCGCGTACGCCTCCCCCTCCGCCCGGAGGGTGGCCCTGGCGCGCCACTGTCACGACCTGTTCGGTTTCACCCCGCTGGACTCGATCGACCTGGACGTGCCGCTCGCCGGGATACGCGGAGTGGCCTATGTGCTGCCGAGCGCGGTCAGCCCCGCGCAGCGGGCGAGCCACCGCGTGCACCTGAAGGGCATGCTGCTGACGGAGCGGGCCGAACAGCTGCTGCCCGACTGGGCGTTCTTCGTGCGCTGTGTGCTCGACACGGACAGTCTGCGGCCCACGGCCTCCCGAGAGTCGCTGTACGAGGACGAGACGCTGGCGGCCGTGCGGGAGGCCCTCGGGGAGCGCATACGGTCCTGGCTGTCGACGCTCGCGGCCGGTGACCCCGAGCGTCTCGCCGCCTTCCTGTCCGTGCACCACCTGGGAGTGAAATCGCTCGCGCGCCACGACAGGGAGATGCTGCGCACGATGCTGCCATGGCTCCCCTTCGAGACGACGGACGGGCGGCTGTCTCTGGAGGAGTTCGCACAGCGGCACCCGATCGTGCACTTCACGCGGACGGTGGAGGAGTACCGTCAGGTCGCGCCGATCGCGTCCGCGCAGGGCGTCGGAGTGGTCAACGGCGGCTACACGTACGACAGCGAGCTGGTGGAGGCGCTGCCGTCGGTGCGCCCGGGGACGGTGGTCGCCGAGTTGGACGCGGACACCGTGACCGCGCACCTGGACGCGGTCGACCCGGCCGAGGAGCTGGCCCTGTCGGCCTTCCTGGGAGCCGCGCGCGCCACTCTCGACCCGCTGGGCTGCGACGTCGTCCTGCGCGCGTTCCACCCCCTGTCCGTGCCCGCGCTGCACCTGGACGACCGGGCGGCCCGCCATGAGCAGGCACGCGCGGAGGCCGAGGAGCAGGCCGACGACCTGTGGGCGGGCATCCTCGGCTCACTGCGCGGCAGGGCTCCACGCGCGCGTCTGGTTCTCAACCACCTCAACCCGCTGATCCGCAGGATCAGTTCCCTGCGCGACGCGGAGCTGATCGGCACCGCCGCGGAGTCCCTCTACGGACAGGCCCTGCTGATGGCCCAGCGCCCGCTGCGGCCGGCGGACTCCGCGCTGCTGAACCGCGCGTTCATCGGCCTGCTCGAATGGGCCACCCACACCAACTCCCCCAAGGACGGCTCCCGATGAGCCAGGTCGTCGACTTCGACTCGCTGCGCCGGGCGATGGTGGACAACTACGAGCAGCCGGAGGGCCCGGCGCGCAACGCGCGCGCGGAGCAGCTGCTCGTGGAGGCGGAGAAGCTGAACATCCCGCTGGCCGTGATCGAGGCGCTCGGGCACCAGCTGAAGGTCTACAACTACAGCTCCGAGAAGGACAAGATGTTCGTCCCCTTCGCGCGTCTGCTGCGCATGTGGGACGAACGCCCCGAGGACTTCGACGAGTACGAGACGCACTCGCTGCACTGGGTCTTCAAGTGGATGTCGGCGGGAATGCTGGGCCAGCCGCACATCCCGCTCGCCTCCATGGAGAAGTGGCTCGGCGAGATGGAGCATCGCTACCGGCTCGCCGGCCACTCCGAACGGGCCGTGCGCAGCGCCGAGTTCAGTGTCGCCGCACACATCGGGGACCTGGCGCGGGCCGAACGGGCGTACGCCGCATGGCTGGCCGCCGACCGCGACGAGATGGCCGACTGCCACGCGTGCGAGCTGCACGACCAGGGGTGGTGGCAGGCGCGCAAGGGTGAGGCCGAGCGGGCGCTGGAGCTGTGGCGGCCGGTGCTGGACGGCGAGCACGTGTGCGCGCACGAACCGCACGCCGTGCTGGCCTCCTCCCTGCTGCCGCTGCTGCGCCTCGGCCGCCTGGACGAGGCACGGGCCCACCACCTGCGCGGGTTCCGGCTCGTGCGGAGCATGGAGAGCATGCGCGGCTCGTACGCCGACCACGTGGAGTTCTGCGCGCTGACCGGCAACGAGGCCCGCGGCCTGGAGCTCCTGGCCGAGCGGCCGGCGTACTTCACGGACTCCGGGGAGCCGCGCAGCAAACTGGACTTCCTGGCCGTGGTGACCCTGCTGATGGACCGGCTGGTCGAGCTGGGACTCGGCGAGCAGGCGGTGCCGGGCCCGGCGGGCCGGGAGTGGACGGCTCGCACACTCGCCGCCCACGCGCGCGGGGAGGCGCTGGCGCTCGCCGCCCGCTTCGACGCACGCAACGGGACGCCCTACGTCGGTGAGCGCACCCGGCGGCGGATGGACCGCCGTCCGCTGGTGGACCGGCTGCCGCTCGGCGTGCGGACGACCCGCCCCGCGCCCGCGCCCGCCCAGGTGGCCCACGCCCCCGTCCTGGAGCGGGACCTTCCGGCACTGCTCGCCGAGGCGCGGCGGCTGTCGGAGGCCCTGCACCCGGACGCCGTGGACGCGTGGGCCGCGGTGGCGCGCGCTGCGGAGGGTCCCGAGCTGGACCCCCGCGACCACGCGGACCTGGTCGACCACGAGGCGATCAGCCGGGGCCCGGCGGGCGCGGAGTCCTTCGAGCGCGCGGCCGAGCTGTACGCGGCGGCGGGCGACCCGGGTGAGGCGCTGGCGGCACGCGCGCGTGCCGCCTTCGTCCGTGCCCTGACCGGCGAGGCCGACCGGGCGCTTGAGGAGATCACCGGGCTTCGGCAGGAGGCTCTCGCCCTCTTCGAGGAGGGCGGGACGGGGGTGGGGCAGACGGCGTCCGTCCTGGTGGGGCGGGCCCGCATCCTGATGCGTGGGCTGGAGGAGGACGAGGGTTCCGCCGGGGCCGCCGAGGAGGCCGTGCGGGAGCTGCTGGCGTTCGCCGGGCCGCACACGGGCGAGACGCGTCTCGCCTCCCGGGCCGCGGAGGCCAGGGCCATGCTCGCCGAGCTGGCCGGGCGGGCCGGGGATGCGCAGGGGGCCGCGGAGCTGCTGGCGCGGGCGGCCGAGGAGTATGTGGCGGCGGGCCTGCCGTGGTTCGCGGTGGAGCACGAGGCACGGCTGGCTCACCTCGCGCGGCAGCTCGGTGACACGGAGAGCGCCGAACGGGCGGCCCGCGCGGCGCTGGAGCACGGCCAGGGGCTTCTGGAGCCCGTCGGGCAGGCGCAGCTGCACCTGGGGCTTGCGGAGGTGCTGAGTGCGTCGGGGCAGTCCGCGGAGGCCGCCGAGCACGCCCTGGAGGCCGCGCACTGGGCCGACGAGGCGGGCGAGGGCCCGACGCTGGGCGCGTGGGCGCGTCACCAGCTGGGCGGTTTGCTGCTGCGACAGGACCGGTTCGCGGAGGCGGCCGAGGTGCTGGAGTCGGCGCTGCCCGATCTGACCGCGCAGACGCACGGCGACGGGGCGATCGTGCAGACGCTGTGGTGGCTCGGCGACTGTCACACGGAGCTGGGCGAGCACCGCGCCGCCGCCGAGCGGTGGCTACGGGCCGCGGAGATCGCCCGGCACTGGCCGGAGCAGCGGGACCACGCCATGCTGGCGCATCTGGCCGCGGAGGCGCTGAGCCACGCGGAGCTGCCGACGGAGGCGGACCGGGCCTACTCCCGTGCCGCCGACCTGTGGCGCGACCTCGGCAACACCCACGGCCTGGTGCGCGCCCTTCGAGCCCGCGCCTGGCTCGCCGCGCGCGGGCAGGCGGGTCTGGACGCGGCGCGGGAGCTGATGGGTGAGGCCGCCCGGGTGTGCGAGTCCGGCTCGCCCGAGGACGACGAGGCGCGGGTCCGGCTGGTTACCGAACTCGGCCACACCCACCGCCAGTTCGGCGAGCTGATCGCCCGGTCGGCCGGTGAGGGCACGGACGAGGAGACGCCGCGCGCGGCCTTCGAGGAGGCGCTCGCGCACCTCACGGAGGCGGTCGCGGTCTTCGCGTCCCTCGGCGCGGGCGCCCTCGACCTCCGTACCGGCGCCGAGCTGGCAGCGGGATGGCTGGAGGCCGAACTCCACCGCCCGGACGCGGCGTCGGCACGGGCGCGTGCGGTGCTGTCGGCGTACGAGGGCGCGGACGGCGACGCCGAGCCGGTCCGGGCACGGCGCGCGGAGGCGGAACGGCTGCTGGAGGCGCAGCGGGAGCGGTGACGCCCTTGCCCGGTGCCCGTGGTCGCGGGCGGGCACCCGGCGCGCACCGGGCATGTGCGCACCGCTCCCGCGCCACGGCCGGCGGGGGCGCTGCCGCTGCCGGGGGCGCGCCGGACACACACAGGAGCGGGAGACACACAGGAGCGGGAGACACACTGCAGAGGGGACGGCCGCGGACCGGGCTCTGTCGGTCCGCGTCAGTTCGTCAGTCCACGTCAGTCCGGGTCCGTGATCGTCACTCCACGCCGATCAGCAGCAGCGGCCCCTGCCGGCCGCCCCGGTAGACCACCGTGTCGACGGCCAGGTACGACTCGCGCACCCGGGCCTCCAGATGCGCCGCGACCGCCTCCGGAGCCTCGTCGCCCAGGACCAGCGTGACCATCTCGCCTCCCGCCGCGAGCATGCGGTCCAGGACCGTCTCGGCGGTCGCCGTGACATCGGAGCCGATGACCGCGACGTCGCCGTCGATCAGCCCGAGGACGTCCCCGGCCTGGCAGATGCCCGCCATCGTCCAGGACTGGCGTTCGGCGACCGCCACCTCGGCGTACCGGGTCGCCCCGGCCGCCGACGTCATCGCCACGACGTCCTCGTCGAAGCGCCGTTCCGGCTCGTGGACGGCCAGCGCCGCGATCCCCTGCACCGCGGACCGGGTCGGGATCAGCGCCACCCGGACGCCCTCCGTACGGGCCTGCTCGGCCGCGGCGGCCGCGGTGTGGCGCAGGTCCGCGTCGTTGGGCAGCAGCACCACCTCGCGGGCGTGCGCCCGCCGTACCGCCTGCACCAGTTCCCCGCTCGCCGGCGGCTCCCCGGGCCGGGCGAGCACGGTGGTCGCCCCGGCCTCCTGGTAGAGACCGGCCAGCCCTTCTCCCGGCACGACCGCCACCACCGCGCGCTGGACCCGCTCGCGCGGCGGTCGTGCGGCACGCGTGGTGTGCACGTCCCCGGCGGCGAAGTGCGTGATCCGGATCCGGTACGGCCGCCCGGCCTCGAGGCCCGCCTCGACGGCGGCGCCCGCGTCGTCGACGTGCACATGGATGTTCCACAGCCCGTCCCCGCCGACCACGACCAGGGAGTCCCCGAGTGCGTCGAGCCGCTCCCGCAGCCGTGTCACGGCCCCGTCGTCGGCCTCCAGGAGGTAGATCACCTCGTAGGCGGGGCCGCCCCCGTCCTCCGGGGCGCCTGCGCACTCCTCGGAGTCGGCCCCGGTGTCGCCGTGCACGCGCGCGTAGGCATCGTCGCCGTCGTCCCCGCGCGCGTAGGCATCGTCGCCGTCCACGCGCGCGTGGACGTGGTCCCCTTTCACGCTCGCGCCGGCGCTGTCCGTCACACTCGTGCCGGTGTGTGCGGCGTCCGCGCGCGCGTGCACGCCGCGCCCCGGCCCGTCGAGGACGCGTGGTGCCTCCCCCGTGAACGTCTCCACCAGGGCGGCGAGCACCGCCACCAGGCCCCGGCCGCCCGCGTCGACCACACCGGCCCGCTCCAGGACCGCCAGCTGCCCGGGCGTCGCCGCGAGAGCGGCCCGCGCTCCGTCGTATGCCGCCCGGGCGACTTCGGCGCAGTTCTCCTCCGCTCCGATGGCCGCGTCCGCGGCGGCCGAGGCGACCGTCAGGACGGTGCCCTCCACGGGGTGGGCGACGGCCTCCCGGGCGGAGTCGGCCGCCCGCCGGAGAGCGAGCCGCAGCCCCCGGGCGTCGGTGTGAGCGGTCTCACCGTCGGCGGCGAGCACCTGGGCCATGCCGCGCAGGAGCTGCGCGAGGATCGTCCCCGAGTTGCCGCGGGCCCCGATGAGCGCGCCGTGCGCCATGGCCCGCACGGCGTCGGCGAGCGTCGGCCGCTGTGCGCCACCCGCCTCGTACCCGGCGAAGACGGCCTCGACGGCCGCGGCGGCCGACTCCACGGTCAGATACAGGTTCGTGCCGGTGTCCCCGTCGGCCACGGGATAGACGTTGATCGCGTCGATCTCCTCGCGCGCCCGTCCCAGCGCCTGGAGCGCGAGCGAGCACCAGGTGCGCACCGCGAGGGCATCCAATGGCTGCGGCACCTGCGCCACCTGCGCCTCCTTGAGCTGCTGCACGTGGGACGCAGCGTAGACCCCGAGCAGGTACGGACCGGAAGAGGGCCGGGGCGCCCGGCACCGGGGGCCTCGGCACGGTCGGCCCCGGGCCGGGGAACCGCTCCGGGCCCGGGCGAGGGTGCGGGGCGGCCGTGGTAGTTTCGTTGCACGGGCGCAGCCGTTGTATGCTGCTCCGGTTGCCCGATCCAAGTCGGGCTTATCCCCTGGCAGAGCCACTCAGATCCTATGATCTCGATCCCGGCATGCCGGGATCAACCGTAAGTGCATCTGAAGTCTTTGGAGTGACCCGTGGCTGCCAACTGCGACGTCTGCGGCAAGGGGCCGGGCTTCGGCAACAACATCTCGCACTCGCACCGCCGTACGTCCCGCCGCTGGAACCCGAACATCCAGCGTGTGCGTACCGTGGTGGGCGGGACGCCGAAGCGCGTGAACGCTTGCACCTCGTGCATCAAGGCCGGCAAGGTCTCGCGCTGACGTCCCTCCCCCAAACTCTCGGCTTCGCTCGAGCAGGGGGGACCCCCAAGCGCGCGGCCACCGCTGGTTCGCTGCAGAAAGCCGGTCCACTGGCGTGGACCGGCTTTCTGCTGTGCCCGCGCGACCGCCGCCTGCCAGAATCCGTCGCATGCGCTTCGGCATCCTCGGCCCCCTCGACATCCGCACCGAAGACGGCGCCCCCCTCGACCCCGGCGGCCCCCGCCCTCGCGCACTGCTGACGCTGCTGCTCCTGGACGCCGACCGGACCGTGTCCACGGAGCGCCTCGCCGACGGTCTGTACGGCGACGAGCCGCCCTCGGGCCGGGCCAACGCGCTCCAGTCGCAGATCTCCCGCCTCCGCAAGCGGCTGGCCCCGCACACTCGGATCGAGGCGACCGCCACCGGATACCGGCTCTGCGTCTCTCCCGAGAACGTGGACGTCCACCGCTTCGAGCGGCTCGCCCGGGAGGGCTCCTCGGCCCTGGCGGCCGGTGACCACGGCGGGGCCGTGGCCGTGCTGCGGGAGGCGCTCGGCCTGTGGCGCGGTCCCGCCCTCGCCGATCTTCCCGGCGCACCCGCCGCGCGGGTCCGCCTCGAAGAGCTGCGGCTGGCCGCCGTGCAGGACCGGGCCGAGGCGGACCTCGCGCTCGGCGCCGGCCCCCGCCTCGTGCCCGAGCTGCGTGAGCTGCTCGCCGCCCACCCGCTGAGCGAGCGGCTGTACGCGCTGCTGATGCGGGCCCTGCACGCGAGCGGAAGGTCCGCGGAGGCTCTCACGGTCTACGAGGAGGCCCGCCGCACGCTCGCCGAGGAACTCGGCGCCGACCCCTCGCCCGAGCTGTCCGGCCTGCACCAGGAGTTGCTGCGCGGCACGAGGCCCGCTCAGGGCGGTCGCCTGCCCGCCCAGCTGACCCGCTTTGTCGGGCGCGCCCAGGAACTCGCCCGCGTCCGCACGCTGCTCCTCTCGTCCGGCACCCGTCTGGTCACCCTCACCGGCCCGGGCGGCGCGGGCAAGACCCGCCTGGCGACGGAGGCGGCACGCACGTACGCCGAAGGCCGGGGCGACACTCGTACTGCCGACCCCGGCACAAGGGCCCGCACCACCACCCCCGACGTCCGCTTCGTCGAGCTCGCCCCCCTGACCGACGGCTCCCGGATCCCGTATGCGGTGCTGTCCGCGCTCGGTGTGCGCGAGGGGTTCCGGGGGCCCGCCGCCGACGCCGGCGAACGGCTGCTGGCCGCCTTGGAGGACCGGGAGCTGCTGCTGGTGCTCGACAACTGCGAGCACCTCGTGGAGGACGCGGCACGGCTGGCCTCGCTCGTCCTCGGCTCCTGCCCCGGCGTACGCATCCTGGCGACCGGACGCGAGGCCCTGGGCATCACCGGGGAGGTGCTGTGCCCCGTGCCGCCGCTGCCCCCGGAGCACGCGATGGGGCTCTTCCTGGACCGGGCACGGGCCGTACGCCCCGGCTTCGACGGGCACGCGCGCGTGGCGGACGTCTGCGCCGCGCTCGACGGGCTGCCGCTGGCCATCGAGCTGGCCGCGGCCCGGCTGCGCACACTGACCCCCGAGGAGCTGGCCGACCGCCTGGACGACCGGTTCCGGCTGCTGTCCCGGGGGGACCGCACCAAGGCGCCCCGGCACCGCACCCTGCGCGCGGTCGTGGAGTGGAGCTGGGACCTGCTGGACGACGAGGAGCGGGAGCTGGCCCGGCGGCTGTCCGTGTTCCAGGGTGGCGCCACGCTCCCCGCGGTAGAGGCGGTGTGCGGTGTGCCGTACCCGGAGGACCTCCTGGCGTCGCTGGCCGAGAAGTCGTTCCTCGAGGTGAGCGACGGGCGCTACCGGATGCTGGAGACCCTCCGCGCGTTCGCCGCCGAGCACCTCCTGGCGGCCGGTGAGCGTGAACGGCTGCGGGACGCGCACGCCGCGTACTTCCTGCGGCTGGCCGAGCGGGCGGAGCCGTACATCCGCGGCGGCGAACAGCTGACCTGGCTGGCCCGGCTGACCGCCGAGCACGGCAATCTGGATGCGGCCCTGCGCCATCTCGTGGCCACGGCTCCCGGGGAGGCGCTGCGGCTCATGGCTCACCTCTCGTGGTTCTGGCGGCTGCGCGGTCCGCACGGCGAACAGGTGCCCGTCGCCCGCGCGCTGCTGGCGGTGATAGGCGACGAACCTCCCGAGGGGCTCGCCGAGGAGTACGCCCTGTGCGCGATGAACACGGTCACCGGACGCGGCGACGACCCGGCGGAACCCGGTCGCCTCGCGCGCGTCTCCGAGATCCTGCGCGCCCTGGACCGGCCGCTGCGGCTGCCGTTCACGATGGTCCTGTGGGCGCTCTGCGGAGGCCCGTTGCTCTCCGCGGACACACAGCTCAGCGCCATGTGGCTCGGCGAGAACCCGTGGGGCCGCGCGCTGCTGGATCTGGGGCTCGCCTACCAGGCGCAGTTCGCGGGCCGCCCCGACGACTCCGAGGCCGCCTTCACCCGGTCCCTGGCCGGCTTCCGCGCGACCGGTGACCGCTGGGGCATGGCCAACTGCCTCGATCCGCTGGGCGGCTTCGCCGACGGGCGCGGTGAGTACGGGCGGGCGCTGGAACTGTTCGACGAGGGCCTGGCGCACGTCCGGGAGCTGGGGGCGCCCGAGGAGACCGCGGATCTGCTGCGCTCCCGGGGGACCGCGCTGCTGCACCAGGGCGACTTCGAGGGGGCGGCCGCGCACTTCGAGCAGTCGGCCGGCCTCGCCCGCGCCGCGGGTGTGCCCGACAAGGAGGCGTCCGCCCGCCGCGGCCTCGGTGATCTCGCCCGGCTGACCGGGGACACCGCCCACGCGCGCGTGGAGTACGAGAGGGCCCTTCAGGCGTGCGCGGCCAACTGGTTCAGCGTGGGAGAGAGCGTCCGCATCCTGATCGGGCTCGGCCGAACGGCGGCCGCCGAGGGGCGGACGGAGGAGGCCCGCGCCTGGTTGGGGCAGGCCGCCGGGCTCGCCGCGGAGGGGCCCGGCGTGCTGGAACTCGCGGCCGTGGCCGAGGCGTTGGCGTCGGTCGCCGAGTCCCCCGAGCGCGCGGCCGAGCTGCTCGGCGCCGCCACGGCCCTGCGGGGCGCGCCGCTGCCGGGCGACCCCGATGTCGTACGCACCGACCGGACCACCCGCGAAAGGCTGTCCCCCGAAGCCTACGAAGAGTCCTTCGACCAGGGACGACGTCTGCGGTCAGCGGCGGTCGGCGAACGGTAGGAGGACGGTCAGCGCCGTGGCCGAAGCTCCTGCCCATGACGAACACACCCGACCTCGGCCACCTCACCGTCCTCGTCTCCGGCGCCAGCGTCGCCGGACCCGCCGTCGCCCTGAACCTCGCCCGGTACGGCGCCCGCGTCACCGTCGTCGAGAAGGCGCCCGCCCTGCGCGAGGGCGGCTTCGCGGTCGACTTCCGTGGGCATGTGCACCGCAGGGTGCTGACCGCGATGGGCATCTGGGACGACATCCACGCCCACCAGACCCACATGGGCCGGCAGACCGTGGTGGGTGCCGACGGCACCCCGCGCGTGGACCTGCCGGCGGAGATGATCAGCGGTGATGTGGAGATCTTCCGCGGTGACCTCGCACGGATCATGTACGAGCGCACCAAGGACCGCGTGGAGTACGTGTTCGGCGACTCCATCGCCACCCTCAGCGACACCCCCGAAGGCGTCGACGTCACCTTCGAGCGGGGCGCGCCCCGCCGCTTCGACCTGGTCGTCGCCGCGGACGGGCTGCACTCGCGCACCCGGCGCCTGGTCTTCGGCGAGGAGTCCCGCCATCTGCGCTTCCTCGACCACTACGTGGCCGGCTTCGGCATCCCCAACCACCTGGGCCTGGACCGCACCGGGCGCCTCTACAGCGAGCCCGGCCGCGCGGTGGTCATCGCCAACTACGGGGGCGACCCGGACCGCGCGGGCGCCCTGCTCGTCTTCCGGTCCGAGCAGCTCGCGTACGACCGCCGGGACATCGCCGCGCAGAAGGGGATCCTCGCCGAGCGGTTCGCGGGGATGGGCTGGGAGACACCCGCGGTGCTGAAGGCCCTGGAGACGGCGGACGACCTGTACTTCGACGAGATCGCCCAGATCCACATCGACCGTCTGACCAAGGGGCGCGTGGTGCTCCTCGGGGACGCCGGATACGGCGCCACCATGGGCGGGATGGGCACCGGTGTGGCGGTCGTCGGCGCGTACGTCCTGGCGGGCGAACTCGCCCTCGCCCGCGGCGACCACCGCACGGCTCTGGCCGCGTACGAGGCACGGATCCGGGACTTCGCCAAGGGCTGCCAGAAGATCTCCGGCAACGCGGGCCCGTTCTTCGCGCCGGCGACCGAGCGGCGGATCCGCAGCCGGGACCGGATGTACCGGCTGCTGGCCTCGCGCCTCCTGGCGGGCTTCTTCAAGCGGCTGACGGAGAAGGCGGCGACGGACATCGAACTGCCGGCGTATCCCGCGTGACAGCCCCGGCGGTGCGCGGCGCGGGTGGCCCTGCCCCGTCGCCGCCCAAGCGGCTACGACTCGATGCCGCCGAAGTGGTCCCAGCCGCCCTTGCTGGTCCACGGCGCTCCGTCGACCGTCACCTGGGGCAGCGCGGAGGGGTTGAGGACCTCGCCGATCACCTTCCAGCGCGCGGGCAGCTTCACGTCCGGTGGGAAGGTCGCCACGATCGCGTGGTCCTCGCCGCCCGTGAGCACCCACTGGATGGGGTCGACGCCCACGGCCTGCCCGATGTCGTTCATCTGGGAGGGGATGTCGATGGCGCCCGAGCGGATGTCGATGCGCACCTTGCTGGCCTCGGCGATATGGCCGAGGTCGGCGATGAGCCCGTCGCTGACGTCGCACATCGCGGTCGCGCCGAGCCCGGCGGCGGCCGGTCCCGCATGGTACGGCGGCTCGGGGCGCCGGTGCGCCTCGACAAACGCCCGGGGCGAGCGGAAGCCGCGGGAGAGGACCGCGTGCCCGGCCGCGGACCAGCCGAGCCAGCCGGTGACGGCGACCATGTCGCCGGGTTGTGCGCCGGCCCGGGTGACGGGCTCGTGGTTGCGCAGATCACCGAGCGCGGTGATCGAGATCATGATGGTGTCTCCGCGTACGACATCGCCGCCCACCACGGCAGCGCCCGCGACCTGGCACTCGTCGCGCAGGCCGTCCATCAGCTCGGTGGGCCAGGTGACGGGCAGTTCGGCGGGGACGACGAGACCGAGCAGCAGGGCGGTGGGCACGGCGCCCATCGCGGCGATGTCCGCGAGGTTCTGCGCGGCCGCCTTGCGCCCGACGTCGTACGCCGTCGACCAGTCCCGGCGGAAGTGCCGGCCCTCCAGGAGGATGTCGGTGCTCGCCACCACCCGGCGGTCGGGGGCGGCCACCACCGCGGCGTCGTCGCCGGGGCCGAGCCGGACCGCCGGGGTGGTGGTGAGCCGCGAGGTGAGCTCCCTGATGAGCCCGAACTCGCCCAGCTCGCCCACGGTGCCCTTCATCGTCGTACGTCCCCTTCTCTTGCCTGCCGCGCCCGGTCGCGAGCCCTCGTGGTCGCCCGGTACGGTCGAGTCGACCGTCAACTTGTGTCGCGGGAGTTCCCCGGCGCTCACGCCACAGCCCCCGGGGGTCTCCCCGCGGCAAGCGGCGGCGCGATACCGTGGCGTCCCTTCTCCCCACATGATCCTCGTGGCCGCCCTGGAGGTTCCGTGGTACAGGCGTACATCCTGATCCAGACGGAGGTCGGCAAGGCGTCGACCGTCGCCGAGACGATCAGCAAGATCCCTGGGGTCATCCAGGCCGAGGACGTGACCGGTCCCTATGACGTCATCGTGCGCGCCCAAGCCGACACCGTCGACGAACTGGGTCGCATGGTGGTCGCGAGGGTCCAGCAGGTGGACGGGATCACCCGCACCCTGACCTGCCCGGTGGTGCACCTGTAGCCCCCGTCTACCCTTGGCCGGTGAACTTCTTCCGTCACCGGCTCCTCGGACTGCCCGCCCTCGCCCTGCTGATCGCCGCGGCGGGCTGTTCCTCACGTGACGGCAGCCCCTCGGCGGCGGTTCCCAGCCCGGACGCGAAGGTCACGCAGCTGTGCCGGAACCTGGACAAGGTGCTGCCGCGGAAGGTGGACGGCCTCGAGCGGAACGATCCCGAGCCCCGGTCCGCACTGACGGCGGGCTGGGGAAGCCCGGCGATCATACTGCGCTGCGGCGTGGCGAGGCCCGCGCAGATGGACGACGCCGAGGCCGACGGCGTGGAGGTCGACCGAGTGGGCTGGCTCCTTCAGAAGCGGGACGACGGCTCGTTCCTCTTCACCACCACGCTGCGCCAGGCATATGTCGAGGTGAGCCTGCCCAAGGAGCGCACGGGGGCCGGGGTGGCTCCGCTCGTCGGTCTGGCGCCCGCCGTCAGGAAGGCGATCCCCGAGGGGATCGCCGACTGAGGGGCCTTCCCGGTGCTACCGCAGGCCCGTTGACCGGTGCAGCGCGCCCTGGATCAGGCGGTCCACCAGCTCGGGGTAGCTGATGCCGCTCGCCTGCCACATCTGCGGGTACATGGAGATCGGCGTGAAACCGGGCATCGTGTTGATCTCGTTGATCACGAACTTCCCGTCCTCGGTGAGGAAGAAGTCCGCGCGGACCAGGCCCTCGCAGGACGCGGCCTCGAACGCCTGCACGGCGAGCCGCTGGACCTCGGCGGTCTGCTCGTCGGTCAGCGGCGCGGGCACGATGCCGGGGGTCGAGTCGATGTACTTGGCCTCGAAGTCGTAGTACGCGTGCGTGTCCGGCGGCGGGATCTCGGCCGGCACCGAGGCGCGCGGGCCGTCCTCGAACTCGAGGACACCGCACTCGATCTCGCGCCCCCGGATCGCGGCCTCCACGAGGATCTTGGGGTCGTGCCGCTGGGCCTCCGCGATCGCCTCGTCGAGCCCCGAGAGGTCGTCGACCTTGGTGATGCCGATCGACGAACCCGCGCGCGCGGGCTTCACGAACAGCGGCAAGCCGTGCTCGCCGGCGAAGTCCACGATCTTCTTGCGGGCGGCGGACTGGTCGCGCTCCCACTCGCGCGGGCGGACCACCACATACGGGCCGACCTCCAGCCCGAACGAGGTGAACACGCGCTTCATGTACTCCTTGTCCTGGCCGACGGCGGAGGCGAGGACTCCGGAGCCCACGTACGGCACACCGGACAGCTCCAGCAGGCCCTGGAGGGTGCCGTCCTCGCCGTAGGGGCCGTGCAGCACCGGGAAGACGACGTCGACTTCGCCCAGTGCCTTGGGCACCGAACCGGGCTCGCTGTAGACGACTTCGCGGCTCGTGGGGTCGACGGGCAGGACGACGCCGCCCTCGTGCGACTCGGCGAGCTCCTCGACGCTGGGCGTACGGCGGTCGGTGATCGCCATCCGCTCGGGCTCGTCGGCGGTGAGCGCCCAACGGCCGTCCCGGGTGATGCCGATCGGCAGGACGTCGTACTTCGTCCGGTCGATGGCGCTCAGCACGGCACCGGCCGTGACCACGGAGATGCCGTGTTCCGAGCTGCGGCCGCCGCAGACGACGGCGACGCGCGGCTTGCGAGGGGGCTGCCCAGGGCTCTGGGGGAGGTTCTCGGTGCTCATATCGCGATGAGAGTACCCGGTGGTAGGACCCTGAGACAGCGTCCGCCGGCGTGGGTCGCTCAGCGTCGTTCGGGCTTCGCGCTGCGCGACATCAGCTCCTTGAGAGCGACGACCGGCGGCTTGCCCTCGTGCACGATCCCGACGACCGTCTCCGTGATGGGCATGTCGACGCCGTGCCTGCGGGCCAGATCCAGCACGGACTCACAGGACTTGACGCCCTCTGCGGTCTGCCGGGTGACCGCGATGGTCTCCTCCAGCGTCATGCCCTTGCCCAGGTTGGTGCCGAAGGTGTGGTTGCGCGACAGCGGCGAGGAGCAGGTCGCCACCAGGTCGCCGAGGCCCGCGAGACCGGAGAAGGTCAGCGGGTCGGCGCCCATGGCGAGCCCGAGCCGGGTGGTCTCGGCGAGCCCGCGCGTGATGAGCGAGCCCTTGGCGTTGTCGCCGAGACCCATGCCGTCCGCGATGCCGACCGCGAGACCGATGACGTTCTTGACCGCCCCGCCGAGTTCGCAGCCGACGACGTCGGTGTTGGTGTACGGGCGGAAGTACGGCGTGTGGCAGACGGTCTGGAGGCGCTGCGCGACCGCCTCGTCGGTGCAGGCCACCACGGCGGCGGCGGGCATCCGCGCGGCGATCTCACGGGCCAGGTTGGGTCCGGTGACGACGGCGACGCGTTCCGGGCCGACCTTGGCGACGTCCTCGACGACCTCGCTCATCCGCATGGCGGAGCCGAGTTCGACGCCCTTCATCAGCGAGACGAGGATCGTGCGGGGCGCGAGCAGCGGCGTCCACTCGGCCAGGTTCCCGCGCAGGGTCTGGGAGGGGATCGCGAGTATCGTGAAGTCGGCGTCCCGCGCGGCCTCGGCCGGGTCCGTGGTGGCCCTCAGGTTCTCGGGCAGTTCGACGCCCGGCAGGTAGTCCGGGTTCGTACGGGTGGAGTTGACCGCCTCGACGAGTTCCCTGCGGCGCGCCCACAGGGTGACCTCGCACCCGGCGTCGGCGAGCACCGTGCCAAAGGCCGTTCCCCACGATCCCGTCCCGAACACGGCCGCCTTGACCGGCTTGCTCACTTGCCCTGCCCCTCCTTCTCGCGTGCCTTCTCCTGGGCGGCAGTGCGGCGGCGCTGCTGGATGCGCACCTCGCGCGGGTCGTACCGCTTCTCGGGCGCCTTCTCGCCGCGGATCTCCTCCAGCTGGCGGGTGATGGCCGCCATGATGGCCTCCGTCGCCTCCTTCAGGAGCTCGGGGGACATCTCCTTGTCGTAGAAACGCGTGAGGTCCACCGGCGGGCCCGCGAGCACATGGTGGGTCTTGCGCGGAAAGAGGTTCGGCTTCTTGGCGTAGGGCGGCAGCAGCTCGTTGGCCCCCCACTGGGCGACGGGGATCACCGGGCACTTGGTCTGGAGCGCGACGCGGGCGGCACCGGTCTTGCCGGTCATCGGCCAGCCCCCCGGGTCCCGGGTGAGGGTGCCCTCGGGGTAGAAGGCGACGCACTCTCCGCGCTCCACGGCGTCGATCGCGGCCCGGAAGGCGCTGAGGGCGTCCGTGGTCTCGCGGTAGACGGGAATCTGCCCGGTGCCGCGCATCGCGGCACCGACCAATCCCTTCTTGAAAAGACCGCTCTTGGCGAGGAAACGAGGAACGCGCCCGGTGTTGTACTGGTAGTGCGCGTAGGCGAACGGGTCCACATGCGAATTGTGGTTCACCGCGGTGATAAATCCGCCATCGACCGGAATGTTCTCCATTCCGCGCCAGTCCCGCTTGAGCAGAACCACCAGCGGCGGTTTGCAGAGGACCGCTGCGAAGCGGTACCAGAAGCCGATTCTGCGGCGGGGCACGCGGACACCTTCCTCTAGGGACCCGGCGGTCAGGCCCGGGCTGGGGGCTGGGGCCGCACAAGTGTCGCCCCGCGCCGCCCGTCTGTCGAGAACACCGTACGCCCGCCCGTCTCCCGCGACCGCCCTTGCATGGGGCTTCGCACACCTTTTCCACGCGCCGACCGCCGGGAGGGCCGACGGTGTCCGGGGAGGATCCGGGTGACAATGGACGCGCCAAGACAGGGACGGAGCGCTCGTGCAGTGGACTGTGGTCGTACCTCTGAAAGCCCTTGCGCGGGCCAAGAGCAGGCTCTCGGACACCGCCGCGGACGGTCTGCGTCCGGGACTCGCCCTCGCCTTCGCCCAGGACACGGTGGCCGCGACGCTCGCCTGTGCGGCGGTGCGTGATGTGGCGGTCGTCACGGGCGACCCACGGGCCGCGCGCGAGCTGGCGGCCCTGGGTGCCCGGGTGGTCACGGACGAGCCGGCGGACGGTCTGAACGCCGCGCTCGCCCATGGGGAGAAGGTCGTACGGGGGCTTCGGCCCGGCGCCGCCGTCGCCGCACTGAATGCCGATCTCCCGGCACTGCGACCGATGGAATTGACCCGGGTCCTCGATGCGGCCGCCGAATTCCCGCGCGCTTTTCTGCCCGATGCCGCCGGAATCGGAACGACGCTGCTCGCCGCGGGCCCCGGACGGGAATTGCTGCCCGCTTTCGGTACGGATTCGCGGGCGCGGCACCGCGCCTCCGGCGCGGTGGAAATCGCCCTCGACGCGGTGGACTCCGTACGTCAGGACGTGGACACCGGCGACGACCTGCGCGCGGCGCTGGCCCTGGGCGTGGGCCCGCGCACGGCAGCGGCGGCGGCCCGGCTGCTGATCCCGGGACAGCCGGCGGGCTGAGGCGCCTGCCACGGCCTGCGGACAGGTCTCCTTTCCCGTGCGGGCGCAGCGCCGCCCGCCCCGTGGGGGCCGCGTGCTGCCCGGCCGGGCAGCGGCCGGGACAGGCGTGGGACGGTCGACAGACGGTCGATAGGCTGCCGTCATGCAGGCGACCGCGTACACCTACGATCCCGAGACCCGCACCGGCCAGGTGCTGCTCGACGACGGCACTCCCGTCCCCTTCGACGCGCCCGCGTTCGACGCGGGCGGGCTCCGGCTGCTGCGCCCGGGGCAGCGGGTGCGGATCGAGACGGAGGGCGAGGGCGAGGCCCGGCGGATCACGCTGGTGACCCTGCACACCTTCTGAACACACCCCCGGACACACCGCGGGCCGGGCTCCCCCTGGGAGCCCGGCCCGGCGCGTGAGTGCCCGTGCGCCCCGCTACCGGCGGGCGGTGGTCTTCTTGGCCGTGGTCTTGCGTCCGGTGGACTTCTTCGCCGGGGCCTTCTTCGCCGGGGCCTTCTTGGCCGCCGCCTTCTTCGCGGTGGTCTTCTTGGCGGTCGTCTTCTTCGCGGCCGCGGTCGTCTTCTTCGCGGTCGTCTTCTTCGCGGTGGTCTTCTTCGCGGCCGCCGTGGTCTTCTTCGCGGGGGCCGCCTTCTTGGCTGCGGCCCTCTTCGCGGGGGCCGCCTTCTTGGCGGTGGTCTTCTTGGCCGCGGCCTTCTTCACCGTGGCCGCGGCACCGCCGGTGAGGCTGCCCTTGGGCGCCTTCTTGACGGAGACCTCACCACCGCGCGGCAGCTTCTTCGTGCCGCTGACCAGGTCCTTGAAGCCCTGGCCTGCGCGGAAGCGCGGCACGGAGGTCTTCTTGACCCGAACCCGCTCGCCCGTCTGGGGGTTCCGGGCGTACCGGGCAGGACGCTCCACCTTCTCGAACGAACCGAAGCCGGTGACCGAGACCCGGTCGCCTCCGACGACCGCGCGGACGATGGCGTCCAGGACCGCATCGACAGCATCGGCGGCCTGCTGGCGACCGCCCATCTTGTCGGCAATCGCTTCTACGAGCTGCGCCTTGTTCACGTCTTCCCCTTCGGAGACATCGCCAGAACGAAAGTGTTCAAGCTTTTTCGCACGTTAGGCAGATATATACCGCAAATCAAACACGAAACGGGCTTATCACCCTTGTGCCGCAACCGACTCGGCCGCCTCAGAGTTCCTCTTCGGGGATTCGCCCCGCGTCGAGGTCGGTGACGAACCGCTCGAGACGCCTGGCCGCTTCGGCGGGATCGTGCTTGGCCGCGGCCGTAATGACCAGCAGCTTCCGGGTCAGCGCCATCCGTACGCCCTCCGGGACTTGCAGTGCGCGCACACTGGAGTGCGCTTCCTTGAGTTGGGCCGCGACCGCCGTATAGAGCTCGAGTTGGCCGTCGTTGTCCATGCACAGATTGTGCCATCTGGGGCGAGTTGTCGCCCGCGCTGGGGGCAACTGCCGCCTCCCCGCGGCCTGCCCCGGAGCCGGGCGTCCGGTGCCGCCGAGCAGCGAATACCCCGGCAATGACCTTTGTAACGAGCGGTGTTGGCGTCCTTCGAGGCGGCGCGCCGGACCCGTTCGGGGGCGGATACGGCTGTACCCCCAACCGTCCACGATTGGGGGTACAGACAGGTGTTGCGGTGGCCGAAACCCGCCCTTGCGGGCGGCCCCGGGTCAGACCTGGAGCGTCCGCGGCTTGTACGCCGGGCGACCGGCCTCGTACGCGGCGATGTCGGCCTCGTTCCGGAGGGTGATCGAGATGTCGTCGAGGCCGTTCAGCAGCCGCCAGCGGGAGTTCTCGTCCAGCTCGAAGACGGCGGTGACGCCCGCGGCGCGCACCTCGCGGGCCTGAAGGTCGACCGTGACCTCGGCCTGCGGGTCGTTCTCCGTGAGCTCCCACAGCGCGTCCACGATCTTCTGCTCCAGCACGACCGTGAGCAGGCCGTTCTTGAGCGAGTTGCCACGGAAGATGTCGGCGAAGCGAGAGGAGATGACCGCCTTGAAGCCGTAGTTCTGAAGCGCCCAGACGGCGTGCTCACGGGAGGAGCCGGTACCGAAGTCGGGGCCCGCGACCAGGACGGTCGCGCCCTGGCGCTCCGGGCGGTTGAGCACGAACTCGGGGTCCTTGCGCCAGGCCTCGAACAGCCCGTCCTCGAACCCGTCCCGGGTCACCTTCTTGAGCCAGTGGGCGGGGATGATCTGGTCGGTGTCGACGTTGCCGCGCCGCAGCGGGACGGCCCGGCCGGTGTGCGTGGTGAATGCTTCCATGGCGTCTCAGACTCCAGCGGGCGTACGAGTGTCGGCGTCGGTCAGGTCGGCGGGCGACGCGAGGTGGCCCAGGACCGCCGTCGCGGCGGCCACCTGCGGCGAGACCAGGTGCGTACGGCCGCCCTTGCCCTGCCTGCCCTCGAAGTTGCGGTTGGAGGTGGAGGCGGAGCGCTCGCCCGGGGCCAGCTGGTCGGGGTTCATGCCGAGGCACATCGAGCAGCCCGCGTGCCGCCATTCGGCGCCGGCCTCCTTGAAGACCACGTCCAGGCCCTCGGAGACGGCCTGCAGGCCCACCCGCGCGGATCCCGGGACGACCAGCATCCGTACGCCGTCGGCGACTTTGCGGCTCCTGAGGATCTCGGCCGCGGCGCGCAGGTCCTCGATGCGGCCGTTGGTGCAGGAGCCTACGAAGACGGTGTCCACCTTGATGGTCCGCAGCGACTGACCGGCCTCCAACCCCATGTATTCGAGGGCCTTTTCGGCGGCGAGGCGCTCCGAAGCGTCCTCGTACGAAGCCGGATCGGGGACGGAGGCCGAAAGCGGGGCACCCTGGCCCGGGTTGGTGCCCCAGGTGACGAACGGGGACAGCTCGGCGGCGTCGATCCGGACCTCGGCGTCGAATTCCGCGTCGTCGTCGGTCCGCAGGGTCTTCCAGTACTCGACCGCGGCGTCCCAGTCGGCGCCCTCGGGGGCGTGCGGGCGGCCCTTGAGGTAGGCGAAGGTGGTCTCGTCGGGGGCGATCATGCCCGCGCGGGCACCGGCCTCGATGGACATGTTGCAGATGGTCATGCGGGCCTCCATCGAGAGCTTCTCGATGGCCGAGCCGCGGTACTCCAGGATGTAGCCCTGGCCGCCGCCGGTGCCGATCCTGGCGATGATCGCCAGGATCAGGTCCTTGGCGGTGACGCCTTCGGGCAGCTCGCCGTCGACCGTGATGGCCATGGTCTTCGGCCGGGCCATCGGCAGGGTCTGGGTGGCGAGCACATGCTCGACCTGGGAGGTGCCGATCCCGAATGCCAGCGCGCCGAAGGCACCGTGCGTCGAGGTGTGGGAGTCGCCGCAGACGACGGTGGTGCCCGGCTGGGTCAGGCCCAGCTGGGGGCCGACGACGTGCACGACGCCCTGCTCGATGTCGCCCAGCGGGTGGAGACGGACGCCGAACTCGGCGCAGTTCTTGCGCAGCGTCTCCAGCTGGGCGCGGGAGACCGGGTCCGCGATGGGCTTGTCGATGTCGAGGGTGGGGGTGTTGTGGTCCTCGGTCGCGATGGTGAGGTCGAGCCTGCGCACCTGGCGGCCGGTCTTGCGCAGCCCGTCGAACGCCTGGGGGCTGGTCACCTCGTGCAGCAGGTGCAGATCGATGTAGAGGAGGTCGGGCTCGCCCTCGGCGCGCCGGACGACATGGTCGTCCCAGACCTTCTCCGCGAGTGTCCTACCCATCGCTTTCCCTTCGGCCGGGCACGAGTGCGCCGACCCAACTAGAGATCTTGGGGTGGCAGCGCCCGTCCCCCTCGTTTCCGGGCGTCCGCCGCCGGGCCCGTTGGTCCGCGGGCCGTCGTGAATTCCAGGGTGGCGCGTTCCACGGAAAATTGAACTTGCGTTTCACAGAGTGAGACGTGAGTATCGTTGCATGGACAACAGTAGCGGCGTCGGCGTTCTGGACAAGGCGGCCCTCGTCCTGAGCGCTCTGGAGTCCGGTCCGGCCACCCTCGCGGGTCTGGTCGGCGCCACCGGACTGGCACGACCCACGGCCCACCGCCTGGCCGTGGCGCTGGAGCACCACCGCATGGTGGCGCGTGACATGCAGGGCCGTTTCATCCTCGGCCCCCGGCTGGCCGAGCTGGCCGCGGCGGCGGGCGAGGACCGCCTGCTGGCGACGGCGGGTCCGGTGCTGACCCACCTGCGCGACGTCACGGGCGAAAGCGCTCAGCTCTATCGCCGTCAGGGGGACATGCGTATCTGCGTCGCCGCCGCGGAGCGCCTGTCCGGCCTGCGGGACACGGTACCGGTGGGCTCCACCCTCACCATGAAGGCCGGCTCCTCGGCGCAGATCCTGATGGCCTGGGAGGAGCCCGAGCGGCTGCACCGCGGCCTCCAGGGCGCCCGCTTCACGGCGACGGCCCTGTCGGGCGTACGGCGCCGGGGCTGGGCCCAGTCCATCGGGGAGCGCGAGCCCGGCGTGGCCTCCGTCTCCGCGCCCGTGCGGGGCCCCTCCAACCGTGTGGTGGCGGCGGTGTCCGTCTCCGGCCCCATCGAGCGCCTGACGCGCCACCCGGGCCGGATGCACGCGCAGGCGGTCATCGACGCGGCCGCCCGCCTCTCCGAGGCTCTGCGCCGCTCCGGCTGACCGCCCCGGCGGCACATCGAGGGCATCTCGAGGAAGGACAGGCCGGCCTCAACGCCGCGGCAGGCCCCTTCCGACAGCGGACGCGGGCGCGGAGAGCTCGGAGACCTGGGACTCGTGCGCGATGCTCAGAAAGCTCGGATACCTGGGCGCCGCGCCACAGGGGACACATCGCCTCAGCCACATCGGTCACTTCTGCAACAGAGGGGCGCTACGCCACACCGGCCGCATGTGCCACACTCGCCACATCGGCCCCATCGGCCACAGGAAACACGGATCACGCGCGTCCGTGCGGCCCCCGGGCCGGGACGCCGAAGTCCTCGTGCCACTCGCGCAGTTGACGGCACCCGGAAACGCCGCAGGGCCTCCACCGGGGTGGAGGCCCTGCGAACTCGTACCCCCGACCGGATTCGAACCGGCGCTACCGCCTTGAGAGGGCGGCGTGCTAGGCCGCTACACAACGGGGGCGAGGATCTTACGTTTCCGCAGATCCGAGCTGGTCTACCTGGACTCGAACCAAGACTAACTGAACCAGAATCAGTCGTGCTGCCAATTACACCATAGACCAATGTGGTTTAGACCAGACAGTACCCCCGACCGGATTCGAACCGGCGCTACCGCCTTGAGAGGGCGGCGTGCTAGGCCGCTACACAACGGGGGCCCTAGCGATCCTGCATCGAGAGCAACGGGAGCGACCCGGCTGTCCTCGCGGGAAGGATCTGTACCCCCGACCGGATTCGAACCGGCGCTACTGCCTTGAGAGGGCAGCGTGCTAGGCCGCTACACAACGGGGGCTTGCGGATGAGATCCGCGAGTGCAGATGAGCTCTGCGAGCTGGCCTACCTGGACTCGAACCAAGACTAACTGAACCAGAATCAGTCGTGCTGCCAATTACACCATAGGCCACTGGAACGCAAGCCCCTGAGGGGGTTTTGTTCTAGCTTGCGCCTCCGGTACCGGCCTTTCGGCCCGCTCTCCGGCGGCGCAGGAAGAACATTACCCGAAGGTGGACGGCGCTCCAAAACGGGTATCCGCGCCGAGGAGCGCGGGGAGTTCGCCGAGGGAAGCGATCCGGTGCAGGCCGGCGGGCCCTTCGGGAGGCCCGGCGGGGCCCGGGTCCGTGACGACGCGCACACCGGCGCGGTCGATCCACACGGACAGCAGCCCGGCCTCGGCGGCTCCGCGACCGTCGATCTCCGGGTGATCACCGACGTACGCGACGTGCCCCGGGGCGAGCCCGAGGGCGTCGCAGGCCGCGCGGAAGGCCCGGGCGTCCGGCTTGGAGACGCCCAGCTCCGCGGCGCACAGCACGGCCTCGAAGCGGTCGCGGACGCCGAGGGTGCGGAGCTTGTGGTCCTGGACGTGGACGCTGGAGTTGGACAGCACGGCGTGCCGGTGGCTGGCGGCAAGGGTGTCCAGGACGGGCAGGACGTCCGGGAAGAGAGCCCAGGCGGCCTCGTAGTGGTCCAGATAGCGCCGGAACCAGGCGTCGGCCTCGTCGTCGGTCAGCGCCCGTCCCAGGAAGACCCGTACGCGGTCCCGGCGCTGTCCCTCGAAAGAGGTCTCCCCGGCCGCGTACCTGGCCCATTGGAGATCGGTGATCTGCCGCCACCGCACGAGGGCCCCTTCCACGCTCCCGGACCCGCCGAGCAGCCCCTCGGCGGTCAGGTGCCCGCGCATCCCGGCGCGGTCGGCGGTCGTGTAGTCGAAGAGGGTGTCGTCGACGTCCCAGACGACGGCCTTGATCGGCACGGGGTTCACCTCCGGCTCGGGGCCCTGACCGGGCCCGACGACGGTAGCCGCTCAGCCCGTGGCAGCGGCAGCCCCGCTCGGCTCCTCGGCGTCTGCCGGGTCGGGGGCGACGAAGAAGTCGGTGACGAAGCAGGTGACCTCACCGCTCGCCGCACGGCCGATCCAGGTGGGGTAGAAACCGTCTCCCCAGCCGGAGGTGAAGGCGGCCACGGTGTGACCCGTGTCCGGTGCGGTGACCAGGTGCGGACCGGGGGCCCAGTCGCTGTTCTCGAAGGCGTCCCACAGCGGCCCCTCGTCGCCCTCCCAGCCCTGGAAGGAGGACTCGGCCGCGGCGTCGTAGAAGCAGCCGGTGCCGGCGTCGACGCCGTAGCCGTAGAACTCGTCCTCGCCGAGCGCGCCGGCGTCCTGGCCCGGCAGGAGGGCGGGCTCCCACAGGGCGGTGGGCTCGTCGCGGATGACGAGGCGCGCGGCGGCCACCCGCAGATGGGGGTCGTCGGACGGCGGCTCGTCGGGCTGGGTCAGTGTCGCCACGGCCGCGTCGACGCGGTAGCGCCCGGGCGGGACGGAGACGCCGAAGGGCTCGATGTCCCCCTGGCCGAGGTAGACGAACGGGTCACAGGCCACGATCCGGCCGGTGGGCAGCCACAGCTCACCGCCGGGGCTCACGTCGATCGTGCCGACCGTTCCCGACTCGTACCGGAACGTGCTTCCGGGGGTGAAGAGCCATGTGTAGTCGCGGGCGGGCATCGGCATGAGAGCGCCTTTCCTTCGGGGACTGCGCACGGTGGATCCGCAAGTGGCACGGGGGACTTCGGCCCCGCGGCGACCGCGCGGTGCGTTGCCCGAACGGTAGTCCCCAGGACTGACGCACGGGGCCTTCGGGGCGCACGAGGGACGGCGGAGGGAATACGACAGGGCGGCAGCCTTGTGGCTGCCGCCCTGTGGATCAGCGAGCGCCTACGCCGCCGACCTCGCCAGTGCCGCGTCGATGCGGGCCAGCGTCCTGTCCTTGCCGAGGACCTGGAGGGACTCGAAGAGCGGCAGGCCGACCGTGCGGCCGGTGACGGCGACGCGGACCGGGGCCTGGGCCTTGCCGAGCTTGAGGCCGTGGGCCTCGCCCGCGGCCAGGACGGCCTCCTTCAGGGACTCCGGGGACGTCCAGTCGGCCGCCTCCAGCTTCTCCCGGGCCGTGCGCAGCAGCGCGTCGCTGCCCTCCTTCATCGCCTTCGCCCAGGACGCCTCGTCGAAGACCGGCTCCGGCAGGAACAGGAAGTCGACGTTCTCCGTGATCTCCGACAGGACCTTCAGACGGGTTTGCGCGTGCGGGGCGATCGCCTGCCACTTCGCCTCGTCGAAGTCCTCCGGTGCCCAGGGGGCGAACGGCGCCTTCAGCCACGGCCGGCAGCGCTCGGTGAAGTCCTTCACGTCCAGCAGGCGGATGTGGTCCGCGTTGATCGCCTCGGCCTTCTTCAGGTCGAAGCGGGCGGGGTTGGGGTTCACCTCCGCGATGTCGAAGGCGGCGACCATCTCGTCGACCGAGAAGATGTCGCGGTCCGGCGCGAGCGACCAGCCCAGCAGCGAGAGGTAGTTGAGCAGGCCCTCCGGCAGGAAGCCGCGCTCGCGGTAGAGGTTCAGCGACGACTGGGGGTCGCGCTTGGAGAGCTTCTTGTTGCCCTCGCCCATCACGTACGGCAGGTGGCCGAAGGCGGGCACGGACTTCGCGATCCCCAGCTCGGTCAGCGCCTTGTAGAGGGCGATCTGGCGGGGGGTGGAGGAGAGCAGGTCCTCGCCGCGCAGGACGTGGGTGATCTCCATCAGGGCGTCGTCGACCGGGTTCACGAGCGTGTACAGGGGCGCGCCGTTGGCTCGTACGATCCCGTAGTCCGGCACGTTCTCCGGCGTGAAGCTCAGCTCGCCGCGGACCAGGTCCGTGAAGGTGATCGTCTCGTCGGGCATGCGGAAGCGGACGATGGGCGTGCGGCCCTCGGCCTCGTACGCCGCCACCTGCTCGGCGGTCAGGTCGCGGCAGTGCCCGTCGTACCCGGACGGCTTCCCGGCGGCGCGGGCGGCGTCACGGCGGGCGTCCAGCTCCTCCGTGGTGCAGTAGCAGCGGTAGGCGTACCCACCGTCCAGGAGCTTCTGCGCGACGTCCTTGTAGATGTCCATCCGCTGGGACTGGCGGTACGGCGGGTGGGGGCCGCCGACCTCCGGGCCCTCGTCCCAGTCGAAGCCCAGCCAGCGCAGCGAGTCCAGGAGCTGGAGGTACGACTCCTCGGAGTCACGGGCCGGGTCCGTGTCCTCGATGCGGAAGACGAACGTGCCGCCGGTGTGGCGGGCGTACGCCCAGTTGAACAGGGCCGTGCGGACCAGTCCCACGTGGGGGTTGCCGGTCGGGGACGGACAGAAACGTACACGGACGGATCCGTTAGCCACGCTTGATCACCTTATTGGTGAGAGTGCCGATGCCTTCGATGGTGACGGCGACCTCGTCGCCGACGTTGAGGGGGCCGACCCCCGCGGGGGTGCCCGTGAGGATCACGTCGCCGGGGAGCAGCGTCATGGCCTCGGTGATGTTGACGATCAGATCCTCGATCGAGTGGATCATCTCGCTCGTACGGCCGAGCTGGCGCTGCTCGCCGTTGACCGTGAGCTGGATGGTGAGGTCGCTCGGGTCGACGTCGGTCTCCACCCAGGGGCCGAGGGGGCAGGAGGTGTCGAACCCCTTGGCCCGGGCCCACTGCTTCTCGCGCCGCTGGACGTCGCGTGCTGTGACGTCGTTGGCGCAGGTGTAGCCGAGGATCACGTCCTTGACGCGCTCGCGCGGCACCTCACGGCACAGGCGGCCGATCACCACGGCCAGCTCGGCCTCGTAGTGCAGCTCCTGGGAGAAGGACGGGTAGGCGATCTCGTCACCGGGGCCGATCACCGAGGTGGACGGCTTGAAGAAGGCGAACGGGGCCTCGGGCACCTCGTTGCCCAGCTCCCGGGCGTGCTCCGCGTAGTTGCGGCCGAAGGCCACGACCTTGTTGGGGAGCACGGGGGGCAGCAGCCTGACCTTGTTCAGCGGCACCTTCGTTCCGGAGAGCTCGAAGTCCGCGAACGGGATGCCCTTGATGATGTCGAGGACGAGCTCGTCCGGCTTGTCGCCCTCGACCGCGCCGAAGGCGACGTTCCCGTCGATGGAGAACCTGGCGATGCGCACGGGATGCTTGCGCCCCTTAACTGAGCTGGCTGGAGTCTGAGGCTCCAGGCTAACGCGGCCGGGGGCGGTGGCCTCCCGCATGACGACGGCGACCACCGGGATCGCGGGGGCATCGCCGGCGTCCGGGCACCCCGTGACACATGGCTTCGGGCGGACGTCCCCGGGGCGGTCCCGCGGGCACGCTGCCCGTCCGGTCCCGCGCGCGCACGCGGCCCGTCGGCTTCTGGAGCGACCGCTCCCCCGCAGGCCTACGCAACCCGGGCGGGGCCGCGCCCTCGGCCGCGCGCGCGGCGGCCGGCAGGGCGTTTGAGCGGGGTGTGCCCGGCGCGCGTACTACTCCGCGGCGGAGGCCTGGGCCGGGACCTCCATGAGAACGGTGCGCTTGGGATTGGCGGTCTGGGTGGGAAGGTCGACGGAGTGTTCCGGCGTCGCCGGGGCCCCCAGCTCGTCGGCGTCGGCGAGGTGCGCCAGCGTCGTGCGCCGCGGGTTGGCTATGGTGCGGAACATCATCGTGGTCTTCACTGTTGTCGTTGACCTTGTCGTGAGGGGCGCCGGGCGAGCTGCCGCCGGGGCGCGAGTTGTCGGATTCGCCATCCCTGTAAAGCGTCAGGCTAAACATTTAATTTCCACGCGACGCCGTGGAGAGCCCGTGACTTCGGTGTGAGTTTGCTCACGGGGCCGCAGACAAAAGACTCAATTCAGACAGCCAACAGGCCTCGTCAAAACGGACATTGCTCCACTGAAGCCTGCATTCCGCTCCTGATCATGGCGACTGGGACACCCGGCGGCACTCAATGGCTCGTACGCATACGCCCGTTATGTACGAGATCATTTTCTACCCCTCGTGACGTGTCCCTCACAACGTGTCACGGTGGTCACAGCCTCACCCGTTGGCCTTGTTGGAGATCCGGCACTGTGCTGGAATTCCACGGACCGCCGCGGGATCGCACCGGCGCGCAGGGGGCGCAACGCAGCGCCGAGCAGCGGCGGGGAGGGGGAGCCAGCGCCGGTCACTCACGACCACCCGGGGGGCGTATTCAGGACGCCTCTCACAACGCCGACACCGTCCCGCCGCTCACGCGGAGGGGCGCCTGGTCCAGAGGTTGCGACGCTAGTGCAGGGACGTTTCAAGAGGGATGGCAGCGCTTCGGCCGAGCCGGAGCCGCACGGCGGGACCGACCGCGGTTCCTCCCCCCAGCACGCCCAGAAGCCGGGACCGGCGCCGTCCGGCAGCGGTACCGAACGGCCCCGGCGCGCGAGCGCGCCCGGGGGTCCGACGGCACCCACTCCCCCGGCACCGCCCAAGAGCACCACACCGCTCGACCCAGGCCCGCGCGTGGCGCTGCGCAACTGGCGCATCTCCACGCGTCTGGTGTCGCTGCTCGCGCTCCCCGTGGTCGCCGCCACCTCGCTCGGTGCCCTGCGCATCAGCGACAACATGGACCAGATCCAGCAGCTCGACAACATGAAGCTGCTGACGGACATGACCAAGCAGGCGACCCAGCTGGCCGCCGCGCTCCAGGAGGAGCGCGACCAGTCCGCCGGTCCGCTCGCCCACGGCGCCACGACGTCCGACTTCACGGTCAAGGGCGTCCGCGACAAGACCAACCGCGCCCGCTCCTCCTTCCTGGAGGGCACCCAGGAGATCGGCGACGCCTCCGACAACGGCCAGCTCTCCGGTGTCCGCGACAGCGTCGTCGGCATCGCGAGCGAGCTGAACAACCTCAGCGCCATCCGGGCCGGCGCCTACAAGGACCCGCGTAACTCCACGCAGACGGTCGAGGCCTACCACCGTCTGATCACCCAGCTGCTCAGCCTCTCCCAGGACATGGCGGAGGCCACCAGCAACCCGGAGATGATCCAGCGCACCCGCGCACTGGCGGCCTTCTCCACCGCCAAGGAGTACGCCTCCATGCAGCGCGCGGTGATCGCGGCCGCGCTGCCCGCGAACATCGACTCGTTCGGCAAGCTCTCCGAGAACGACCGCCAGTACGCCCTGTCGGCCCTGGAGAGCCAGGACTCCGAGCTGGACAGCTTCCGCAGCATCTACGGCGACGGCGCCGAGGACCTGACGAAGCCGATCGACCAGGGCAGCCCGACGATCGAGGCCGCCGACCAGTACGCCAGCCGCGTGCTGAAGAGCGCGTCCGGCATGCGCAACCAGGACAAGCGCTCGTACAAGGACTGGGTCGACGACGACTCGACCAAGGTCGAGCAGATGAAGAAGATCGAGGGCACGCTGCTCGAGCAGATGGAGCAGAAGGCCCGCGAGCTGAAGAGCGCCTCGCAGCGCGAGGCGATCATCTCCGGTGCGCTGATCCTGCTCGTCCTCGGTGTCTCCCTCGTCGGCGCCTTCGTCGTGGCCCGCTCCATGATCCGCTCGCTGCGCCGTCTTCAGGAGACCGCGACCAAGGTCGCCCAGGACCGCCTGCCCGAGCTGGTCAAGCAGCTGTCCGAGTCCGACCCGCAGGACGTCGACACGTCCGTGGTGTCGGTCGGTGTGCACTCCCGGGACGAGATCGGCCAGGTGGCCGCGGCCTTCGACGACGTGCACCGCGAGGCGGTCCGCCTCGCCGCCGAGCAGGCCCTGCTGCGGGGCAACGTCAACGCGATGTTCACCAACCTCTCGCGCCGCTCCCAGGGTCTGATCCAGCGCCAGCTGTCGCTGATCTCCGAACTGGAGTCACGCGAGGCCGACCCGGACCAGCTGTCCTCGCTGTTCAAGCTCGACCACCTCGCGACGCGTATGCGCCGTAACGGTGAGAACCTCCTCGTCCTCGCCGGTGAGGAGCCCGGCCGCCGCTGGACCCGCCCGGTCCCGCTGGTCGACGTGCTCCGCGCCGCCGCGTCCGAGGTGGAGCAGTACGAGCGCATCGAGCTGGCCGCGGTCCCGACCACCGAGGTCGCCGGGCGGGTCGTCAACGACCTCGTGCACCTGCTCGCCGAGCTGCTCGAGAACGCCACCTCCTTCTCCTCGCCGCAGACCAAGGTCAAGGTCACCGGTCACGCGCTGCCCGACGGCCGCGTCCTGATCGAGATCCACGACACGGGTATCGGTCTGTCCCCCGAGGACCTCGCCCAGATCAACGAGCGGCTCGCCTCGCCGCCCACCGTGGACGTCTCGGTGTCCCGGCGCATGGGTCTGTTCGTGGTCGGTCGTCTGTCGCAGCGCCACGGCATCCGCATCCAGCTGCGGCCGTCCGACTCCGGTGGTACGACGGCGCTGGTCATGCTCCCGGTCGACGTCGCCCAGGGCGGCAAGAAGCCCGCTCCGGGCAAGCCGGGCGCGCCCTCCTCGGGCGGTCCGGCCGCCGCGCAGGCCGCCGCGGGCGCGGCCGCGGCCCGTCGCCAGGCCCAGCAGAGCGGTTCGTCCTTCGGTACCGGTTCGTCCGGCGGCCCCGGAGTGGGCGCCGCCCCGCAACGCGGGCAGGTGGGCCCCGGACAGGGTCCGCGTGCCGCGCTGCCCGGCACCGCGCCCGGCGGTCGTCACGGCGGACCACAGGGCCCCTCCTCACCGCAGCAGGGCCGGCCGGCCCCGGCGGGAGCGGGCGCCGGTGCCTTCGGGCAGGGCTCGCAGACGGCCCCGTCGTTCCAGGAGCCCGGCTCCCGTCAGGGCGGATTCGGCGACGGCGGCTCCGGCACACGCCCGGCGGGCTTCGGCGAGGACGGCTCCGCGGGCACTCCGCAGCAGTCCCAGCAGAAGCAGAAGCCTCAGCAGAAGCAGCCCAAGGAACGCGGTGGGCGGCGCCGTCCGCAGCTGCCCGGCCGTGGCGGTGCGCGGGCCGAGCTGCCCGGTGGCAGCCCGCAGCAGCGCACCCCGAGCTGGAGCGACGAGAACGCGCAGCCGTCGGTGCCGCGTGCCTCGCTGGACTCCCCGCGCGGCCACGAGGAGCCGGACGCGCTGTCCGCGACCTCCCCCATGCCACGCATCGACGACCGCCAGGGACCCGGTGCCGCCCCCGAGTTCGGCACCACGTCGCACCCCGGGGCGGGCGCGCCGCAGGGCGGCGGCCAGTTCGTCCGCTCCGACGTCTTCGGCGGCACGAACCAGGGTGCCGCCACGGGCAGGTTCCGCAACGCGGACCACGGTCAGGGAACGGGCCAGTTCCCGGTCCAAGGCCGCTCCCAGGACACCGGACAGTTCCCGGTCCCGGGCCGCGCCCAGAACCCGGCCGCCACCGGCCAGTTCCCCGCGCCGGGCTACGACGCCTCCGGCACCGGCCAGTTCGCCGCCCCCGGGTACGGAAACCGCCAGGACCCCTCCACCACCGGCCAGTTCGAGCGGCCGCAGGCGGTGGGCGACGGCTACGGCGCGTCCCTGCCGCCGGCCCAGCAGCGCCCGCAGCAGCAGCCTCCGCGCCGTCAGGAGCCCGAAGCGCTGCCGCCGGCGCCGGGCCCGGGCGACGGGCGTACTCCGCTGTACGACACGCTCGAGACGAACTGGTTCCGCGGCGGACAGGGACAGCAGCAGGGCCCCGGCCCCGCGGCCCCGGCCCCGCAGCCGCAGGCACCCGCGGCACCCCAGCGTCCGGCCGCCACGCCGGCCTGGCGCACCTCACCGAACGACGAGCTCGTCCGCCAGGCCGAGCGCGTGCGGCAGCCCGCCGCAGGCGGTATCACCACCTCCGGCCTGCCGCGCCGGGTCCCGCGCGCGAACCTCGTGCCGGGCACGGCCCAGCAGCAACAGCACCAAACCGGTCCGCAGGTCTCGCGTGCGCCCGATGACGTACGTGGCCGGCTGACCAACCTTCGACGGGGCATCGCTCAGGGTCGCCAGGCCGGTACCGGCCAGACCGGCAGCTTCCCCAGCCCCACTCACCAGCAGGAGCGTTAGTTGAGCCCGATGAGCCAGGCGGCACAGAACCTCAACTGGTTGATCACCAACTTCGTGGACAACACCCCCGGGGTGTCCCACACCGTCGTCGTGTCCGCCGACGGACTCCTCCTGGCGCTGTCGGAGGGCTTCCCCCGCGATCGCGCCGACCAACTGGCGGCCGTCGCCTCCGGACTCACCTCGCTGACGGCCGGGGCCTCCCGGATCTTCGAGGGGGGCACCGTGGCGCAGACGGTCGTCGAGATGGAACGCGGATTCCTGTTCCTCATGTCCATCTCGGACGGCTCGTCGCTGGCCGTGCTCTCCCACCCCGAGTGCGACATCGGCCTCGTCGGCTACGAAATGGCGCTCCTGGTGGACCGCGCGGGCGCGGTCCTCACGCCCGACCTGCGCGCCGAACTCCAGGGCAGTCTGCTCCACTGATAGGACCCGGTACCACCCACCTCACCAAATCACCGTCCGGCCGCCACAATCCCCCCACCGGCCCCGTCAGACGGCACGACTGACCGACTTGCTGTCCCGCCCGGAGGATTCATGACCCCGCCCACCGCCCATCATGATCCGTACGCCGAGCCGTACGGGGACGAGGGCGACCAGCCGCTGGTACGTCCGTACGCGATGACCGGCGGCCGGACCCGGCCGCGCTACCAGCTCGCCATCGAGGCGCTGATCAGCACGACGGCCGACCCGGCCCAGCTGATGGGACTGTTGCCGGAGCACCAGCGGATCTGCCACCTGTGCCGTGAGGTGAAGTCGGTGGCCGAGGTGTCGGCACTCCTCGCCATGCCGCTCGGTGTGGCCCGGATCCTCGTCGCGGACCTGGCGGAGGCCGGTCTCGTCGCGATCCACCAGCCTGGTGGCGACGAGAACAACGGCGGCGCGCCGGACGTGACACTGCTCGAAAGGGTGCTCAGTGGACTTCGCAAGCTCTGACGGAGGTCGGGCGACCACCTCCGCGAAGATCGTGGTGGCGGGCGGCTTCGGCGTGGGCAAGACCACGTTCGTCGGCGCCGTCTCGGAGATCAACCCGCTGCGCACGGAGGCCGTCATGACGTCTGCTTCGGCGGGCATCGACGACCTCACCCACACCGGGGACAAGACCACCACCACGGTGGCCATGGACTTCGGCCGCATCACCCTGGACCAGGACCTGATCCTGTACCTCTTCGGTACCCCCGGCCAGGACCGCTTCTGGTTCATGTGGGACGACCTGGTCCGCGGCGCCATCGGCGCCGTCGTCCTCGTCGACACCCGCCGCCTGGCCGACTGCTTCCCCGCGGTCGACTACTTCGAGAACTCGGGCCTGCCCTTCGTCATCGCCCTCAACGGCTTCGACGGGCACCAGCCCTACACGCCCGACGAAGTGCGCGAGGCACTCCAGATCGGCCCGGACGCGCCGATCATCACCACCGACGCCCGCCACCGCGCGGACGCCAAGAGTGCCCTGATCACCCTGGTCGAACACGCCCTCATGGCCCGTCTGCGGTAGATCAAGTCGTCGGCACCATACGGCAGTTGTCGTACATATGCGGGAGCCGACTGTGGCGTTTGACACGGTCGGCCCCGCTGTTCATAACGTTTCGACAGAGAAATCCAGTGGTATCGCCACGCGTCGCGGTCGGTCGGTGTCGCTGCGCTCACAAAAGCCCCGCCTTTTGGCGGGGCTCGCTCTTTATGACCGTTTTATCTGGGGCTTACACCGGATGGAATACTCACTTCCGAGTGTTTGGAATCGCGCAGGTCGACGTGCTGGAATGCCTGAACTGCCCATTAGTCAAGGACGTACAGGTCGGAGACAGGGCTCTGGAGACACCGCGGCACGACGTAGGTGCCGTCGCCGAGAGGTTGTTGGTCGAGTGAGGCGAAGCAAGAACAGTCCCGAGCCGTCGGCGCGGGGCAACTTCACCCCGCCGCCGCGCGGAGCGGCACCCGCACAAGTGCCCGGCCCGGAGCCAACGGCTCTCCCGCCCAGCGGCAGCCCCTTCTCCCCGCGCAACTGGCGCGTGCCGACCAGGCTGAACGCGATCCTGCTCATACCCGTGCTGGTCGGCCTCGTCATGGGCGGCTTCCAGGTGAAGAGCTCGATCGACACCTGGAACCAGGCCAGGGACGCCGAGAACACCGCCCGGCTGGTGCAGGCGTCGCTGAGCTACGCCGACGCGCTCTACCAGGAGCGCGACGCGTCCGCGGCACCCCTGCTGAAACCGGGCAGCAAGGGCGAGAAGGACCCGATCGTCCGCCAGGTCCGGGCCGCCACCGACAAGGCTGCCGACGCCTTCGACCAGGCCGCCCAGAACATGCCGCACAAATCCGGCCTGGAGCGCCGCCTCGCCATCTTCCGCACGGCGGAGCAGAATCTGCCGACACTGCGCCAGGAGGCATACACCTCCAAGCGCAAGGGCGTGCAGACGGAAGAGGGTTACGTCGCGGTCGCCCACCCGCTGATGGAGTTCGCCAACGAGCTCGGGCTCGGCACCGGCAACATCACCAGCTACGGCCGCACCGTCTACGCCATCTCGCTCACCAAGGCCGCGCTCTCGCTGGAGCGCTCGATCGGTATGCACCTGCTGATCCAGCCAGGCCCCGACGCCAAGAACCTCGCCAAGCAGCGCGTCGCCCTCTCCTCGTACGCCTACCTCGAGGGCATCGCCGTCGAGGAGTACCTCGGCGGCGGTACCGCGGCGGACGCCAGGAAACTGGAAGAGGCCAAGACGAAGCTGCAGGCGGACGGCAAGGCCCTGGCCCAGGAGGCGGCCGCCAAGGCGCAGTCCCAGGGCAAGACGTACGTGCCGCCGCCGTCCGCCCCCACGTCCGACCCCGCAACGAACATGGTCTCGGCGCTCGCCATCCTGCCGGCCCCGAACCAGGCGGCCGTCGCCGCGCTCGCGCAGCAGGGCGTCACCCCCGAGAACTGGTGGGCGGTGAACACCCTCAAGTACGACGCCTACCGTCAGATCGAGTCGGACCTCGCCGACAAGGCCGTGTCGGACGCCTCGGCCATCGCCGACGACGCCAAGACGTCCGCGTTCATCACCGGCGCCATCGTCGTCGTGGCCCTGCTCGCCGCGTTCATCATCGCCGGCCTCATGGCCCGCCAGATGAGCCGCTCGATGCGCCAGCTGCGCAACGCCGCCTTCGGCGTCGCCGAGCAGCGGCTGCCGATGCTGGTCGACCAGCTCTCGCGGACCGACCCGGGCCGCGTCGACACCCGCGTCACGCCGATCCCGATATCCTCCACGGACGAGATCGGCGAGGTCGCCCGCGCCTTCGACCAGGTCCACCGCGAGGCCGTCCGGCTCGCCGCCGAGCAGGCCCTGCTGCGGGGCAACATCAACGCGATCTTCACCAACCTCTCGCGCCGCAACCAGTCGCTGATCGAGGGCCAGCTGACCCTGATCACCGACCTGGAGAACAACGAGGCCGACCCGGACCAGCTCGAGAACCTCTTCCGGCTGGACCACCTCGCCACCCGTATGCGGCGCAACGGCGAGAACCTCCTCGTCCTCGCCGGCGAGGAGCCCGGCCGCCGCTGGGACCAGCCGGTCCCGCTGGTCGACGTGCTCCGCGCCGCCTCCTCCGAGGTGGAGCAGTACGAGCGCATCGAGCTGTCCGGTGTCCCGGAGGCCGAGATCCACGGCCGCGCCGTGACGGACCTCGTGCACCTGCTCGCCGAGCTGCTGGAGAACGCCACGACGTTCTCCTCGCCGCAGACCAAGGTCCGGGTGACCGCCACCCGCCTGCCCGACGGCCGGATCATGATCGAGATCCACGACAAGGGCATCGGCCTGACGGCCGAGGACTTCGCGGACATCAACCACAAGCTGGCCAACCCGCCGACCGTCGACGCCGCGATCTCGCAGCGCATGGGCCTGTTCGTGGTCGGCCGGCTGTCCGACCGGCACGGCATCCGGGTCCAGCTGCGCCCCTCCGGTGAGCAGGCGGGCACCACCTCGCTGGTCATGCTGCCGGACGCCATCACCCACGGCGGTGGCGGCGAGCAGCCGCTGGAGCGCGACGAGTTCACCGTGTCGCAGATCATCCCCGAGCAGCAGTTCCGGGGTGAGGACTTCGGGTCGTCGCAGCCCATGCGGACGGCCGCCGAGCTCGGCTTCGACGACAGCCGCTACTCCGAGGTCCCTGACGACGTCCGCGGACTGAACCCCGTCGGCCGCTCGCTGATGCGCGAGGAACGCCGCGCGGCCCTGGAGGCCCAGGCACAGGGGCACAGCAGGCCGCAGGAGGAGCAGGAGGCCTCCGCGTACCAGGAGGGCCTGGAGACGCGGCAGACCGCCTACGACAACGGGCAGCAGCCGTACGACAACGGCCGGCAGGCGTACGACAACGGCCGGCAGCCGTACGACAACGGGCAGCACGCGTACGGCGACCAGCGCGCCGCCTACGACCAGCAGACGGCGTACGAGGAGCCCCGCCGGACTGCTTACGAGGAGCAGTACTTCTCGCCGAACGGCGGCCTGCCGCAGAGCGAGGGCTTCCCGTCCGGCGGCTACCCGGAGCCCGGCTATGCGGAGCCGGTCCAGGAGAACCACTCGGCGGACCAGGACACCGCTTCGGGAACGTTCTCGGCTTTCAGCGAGTCGCCCTACCAGGGCGACTGGTCGAAGCCGGGCGACTACCAGAACGGCTACCGCGCCGATTACGCTCCGGAAACGGAATCCACGCAGGCCGCTGACGAGAGTGAGCGGGACCGCGTAGGCTTCGACCGTCCTGGACCGACCCCCTCCTCCGGCCACCAGCTGACCGACGCCGGACTGCCCCGCCGCGGCTCCACCGCGAACGGCACCGCCGACCGGCAGCAGCCCGTGTCGCAGGATCCACCGGCGGCCACGGAGACGGGCGACCAGTGGCGCTCCGCGAACGACCAGCGGTGGCAGCAGGCGTCGCAGCTCCGGAAGCCCAAGGCGGGCGGGGTCACCTCTTCCGGTCTGCCTCGGCGGGTACCCAAGGCGAACCTGATCGAGGGCGCCGCGGAAACGACCCCGCAGGGAGGCCCGCAGGTCTCCCGTGCCCCGGAGGATGTCCGGGGCAGGCTGAGCAACCTGCGTCGAGGCGTCCAACGCGGACGCAGCGCAGGCAGTGAAACGAACGGCCAGGGCTTCGGTCCTGACAGCACCTACAACCAGGAGCGTTAGTGTGAGCCCGATGAGCCAGGCGGCACAGAACCTGAACTGGTTGATCACCAACTTCGTGGACAACACCCCGGGGGTGTCCCACACGGTGGTGGTCTCCGCCGACGGACTCCTTCTGGCGATGTCCGAAGGCTTCCCGCGCGATCGCGCCGACCAACTGGCGGCCGTCGCCTCCGGTCTGACCTCGCTGACCGCGGGCGCCTCCCGCATCTTCGAGGGCGGCAGTGTGAACCAGACGGTTGTGGAGATGGAGCGGGGATTCCTCTTCATCATGTCCATCTCCGACGGTTCGTCGCTCGCGGTTCTGGCGCACCCGGAGGCGGACATCGGCCTCATTGGGTATGAGATGGCCCTCCTGGTCGACCGTGCCGGTACGGTCCTGACCCCGGACCTCCGCGCGGAGCTCCAGGGAAGCCTTCTCAACTAACAGACGAACGGTGTGTATTGGCGTCCCGGCACCGTAAGGTTTCGGGACGCGGCTTCCACAGGGATGGGTGCCCGGCGCAGTCGGAGGAGGAAAGAACGTGGCAACACCCCCAGGCGGTTCGCCCGCGGGTAACTGGTCCTATGGCCCCGGCCAGGGCCAGGGCGAACAGAACCGGTACAACTTCCCCTCCGCACCGAGCCCGCGGCGTCAGCCGTACCAACCTCAGGGGCCCGGCCCGTCGCCGTACGACCAGCCGCCGGCGCCGCGCATCCAGCCCGTGCAGCCGCAGCGCCGCTCCCCCGAGCCGGCACCCGCCGGCTCGTCGAACAACCCTCTGGTGCGTCCCTACGCCATGACGGGCGGGCGCACCAGGCCGCGCTACCAGCTCGCCATCGAGGCGCTGGTGCACACCACCGCGCAGCCGCACCAGATGCAGGGCCAGCTGCCCGAGCATCAGCGGATCTGCAACCTCTGCCGGGAGATCAAGTCGGTGGCCGAGATCTCGGCGCTCCTGACGATCCCTCTCGGCGTGGCCAGGATCCTCGTCGCCGACTTGGCGGAGGCGGGCCTGGTCGCCATCCATCAGCCCGGCGGCGCCGAGAACGCCGGCGGCCAGCCAGACGTGACACTGCTCGAAAGGGTGCTCAGTGGACTTCGCAAGCTCTAGCGGCGGTCCTTCCCGCTCCACCACCTCCGCGAAGATCGTGGTGGCGGGCGGCTTCGGCGTGGGCAAGACCACGTTCGTCGGCGCCGTCTCGGAGATCAACCCGCTGCGCACGGAGGCCGTCATGACGTCTGCTTCGGCGGGCATCGACGACCTCACCCACACCGGGGACAAGACCACCACCACGGTGGCCATGGACTTCGGCCGCATCACCCTGGACCAGGACCTGATCCTGTACCTCTTCGGTACCCCCGGCCAGGACCGCTTCTGGTTCATGTGGGACGACCTGGTCCGCGGCGCCATCGGCGCCGTCGTCCTCGTCGACACCCGCCGCCTGGCCGACTGCTTCCCCGCGGTCGACTACTTCGAGAACTCGGGCCTGCCCTTCGTGATCGCGCTGAACGGCTTCGACGGCAACCAGCCGTACAACCCCGAGGAGGTCCGCGAGGCACTCCAGATCGGCCCGGACACCCCGATCATCACGACGGACGCGAGACACCGGGCCGATGCGAAGTCCACGCTGATCACCCTGGTCGAGCACGCGCTGATGGCTCGGTTGCGGTAACGCGCCGCCGGGCACGGCTTCCGTGCCGTCCGCGGCTCGTATGTGGTCGCTCACGCGGTTCCCCGCGCCCCTTGGGGGGGTGCGGGGATATCTTTTTTCCCTGTGCACCGAGAAGGGCCCCTCCATCGCGGAGGGGCCCTTCTCGGACTGTTGGGTGGCGAAGCCTAGCCGTGCCAGCTGTGCGGTGCCCGGAAGCCGGGCTCGCGCTCCAGGCGGCGCCAGCCGGCCCTGGCGCGGCCCCGGTGGGCCGGCGAGGCGGCGGGCGGCTGGGTGGCCGCACGGGCCAGGAGGACGGCCGTGATGGCGGCGACTTCCTCCGGCTCTGCGTGGCCCTTCTCGACGCGGATGTCGGGAGCGTTCATGGGTGTCAGTCTCCTGAGAGAGGGGTCCGCGGGGTTGCCGCGATGGATCCGCTCGGTTACTGCGGGGGGTTGCCGTGCTTGCGGGCGGGCAGGTCCGCGTGCTTGGACTGGAGCATCGCCAGGGACTTGATCAGGACCTCGCGTGTCTGTGCCGGGTCGATGACGTCGTCCACCAGGCCCCGCTCCGCCGCGTAGTACGGGTGCATGAGCTCGGACTTGTATTCCTTGACCATCCGCGCCCGCATGGCCTCCGGGTCCTCCGCGCCCGCGATCTGACGGCGGAAGATGACGTTGGCGGCACCCTCTGCGCCCATCACGGCGATCTCGTTGGTCGGCCAGGCATAGGTGAGGTCCGCCCCGATGGACTGGCTGTCCATGACGATGTAGGCACCTCCGTACGCCTTGCGCAGGATCAGCGAGATCCGCGGCACGGTCGCGTTGCAGTAGGCGTACAGCAGCTTCGCACCGTGGCGGATGATTCCGCCGTGCTCCTGGTCGACACCGGGAAGGAACCCCGGGACGTCCAGGAACGTCATCAACGGAATGTTAAAAGCGTCACACATCTGGACAAAGCGCGCAGCTTTTTCCGACGCCTCGATGTCCAGGACCCCGGCGAGAGTCTGCGGCTGGTTGGCGATGATGCCCACCACCTGGCCGTCCAGCCGGGCCAGCGCGCAGATGATGTTGCGCGCCCAGCGCTCGTGGACCTCCAGGTACTCGCCGTCGTCGACGATCTCCTCGATGACCTTGGCCATGTCGTACGGACGGTTGCCGTCCGCCGGGACGAGGTCCAGCAGGACGTCGCTGCGGCGGTCCACGGCGTCCGTGGACTCGACCCGCGGCGGGTTCTCCCGGTTGTTCTGCGGGAGCAGCGACAGCAGGTAGCGCACCTCGGCGATGCACGTCTCCTCGTCGTCGTACGCGAAGTGGCAGACACCGGAGGTCTCGGCGTGCACGTCGGCGCCGCCCAGGCCGTTCTGGGTGATCTCCTCGCCCGTGACGGCCTTGACCACGTCCGGGCCCGTGATGAACATCTGGGACGTCTCACGCACCATGAACACGAAGTCCGTGAGGGCGGGGCTGTAGGCCGCGCCGCCCGCGCACGGGCCGAGCATCACGCTGATCTGCGGGATGACGCCGGACGCCTTGGTGTTGCGCTGGAAGATGCCGCCGTATCCCGCGAGCGCGCTGACGCCCTCCTGGATACGGGCGCCGGCGCCGTCGTTGAGGGAGACCAGCGGCGCACCCGCCGCGATGGCCATGTCCATGATCTTGTGGATCTTCGTGGCGTGGGCCTCGCCGAGGGCGCCGCCGAAGATGCGGAAGTCATGGGCGTAGACGAAGACCGTACGGCCTTCCACCGTGCCCCAGCCGGTGATCACACCGTCGGTGTACGGCTTCCTGGCCTCCAGGCCGAACCCGGTCGCCCGGTGCCGGCGCAGCTGCTCGACCTCCTGGAAGGACCCCGGGTCCAGGAGCAGCTCGATGCGCTCCCGGGCGGTCAGCTTGCCCTTGGCATGCTGCGCCTCGGTCGCCTTCTCGCTGGGGCCGGCCAGGGCCCGCGCACGGATCTCGTGCAGTTCGGCGACGCGCCCGCGCGCGTCGGTGGGCTCGCTCCCGGAATCTACAGCCTCGTCCAAAACGGTCATGTAGCGACCTTACGAAGTCCACCAAGGAAAGCGGCCCGTCGACTCCGTACAGTCTCCGACCCGTTTTCCTGGTACCCCTGAACAGAACCATCCCCGGATGCAGCCGATCCGACTGCTCAGGAGGGCCGAGCGTTGTGGAGCTCTCACAAAGACGTCACCCGAAAGCCACTGCACATTCGGCACCGTACATGCCATCTCCGGAGTGACACGGGGGCCTCGGAAGGCGGCGCCCTTCACCCTATCCGCCGCGCTTCGCTCCGTATCCGCCGCGCCCGGAAGGGACACACGACGGGTGATGTTGAATTTTGAACTGAATGGGGCTACCTTCAGTCATGTCGATACTCGTTGAAGGTTCAACAGACCTCTCAGCGCCCTCCCGGCTTTCCGCCCGGAAGCCGCGGACCGTCCCCAAGGAGCAGATCATGGGCATCTTCGGCCGCAAGAGCAGCACCGCCACCGTCCCCGCCGCCGCGGTGAACCCCGACCTCGCCGCGCTGACCGGCGACTACACGGTGGACCCGTCGCACACCACCATCGGCTTCGTGGCCCGTCACGCCATGGTCACGAACGTCAAGGGCAGCTTTCAGGACTTCCAGGGCACGCTGCACCTGGACGGCTCGGACCCCTCGAAGTCCACGGCCTCGATCGACGTGAGGATGGACAGCATCGACACGGGCTCGGTCGACCGCGACAACCACCTCAAGAGCGCGGACTTCTTCAAGATCGACGAGCACCCGGCGATGACCTTCCGCTCCACCGGTGTGCAGGCGCTGGGCGGCGACGGCTTCCGGATCACCGGGGACCTCACGATCCTCGGTACCACCAAGCCGGTCAGCATCGACCTGGAGTTCAACGGCGCGGCCAAGGACCCGTTCGGCAACGAGCGCGTCGGCTTCGAGGGCAGGGCGGAGCTCCTGCGCTCGGAGTGGGGCCTCACCTGGAACGCGGCTCTGGAGACGGGCGGCGTGCTGATCTCGGACAAGATCAAGCTGGTCTTCGACATCTCGGCGATCAAGCAGGCCTGACCTGCGCCCCGACCGCCACGTGCCTCGCCGCGTGATCCCGGACGCGCCCGCCCTCCACTGCCGTATGCGGAGGGCGGGCGCTGGCCTTCCTGGAGGCATGGCGGCTGCGCGAGCGTCGTGTCCGACCGACGCAGCGGGGCACCGGCAACGAAGCAGCGGACACCGGCGTGATCCGCCCGCGAGCGGCTGAACCGACGGGTCAGAAACCCCCGCCGAAGTCCCCGCCGCCTCCGCCGAAGTCGCCTCCGCCGCCATCGCCGAAGCCGCCACCGAAGTCGCCGGGGTCGAAGTCCGCGCCGGACATGTCACCGCCGTCGTAGCCGCCGAAGTCGCCGTAGCCCGCGCCGTAGTCCGCCGCGTACGACGGGGTGGCCATCATGCTGCCGAGCAGTGTGCCGACCAACAGGCCGGGCAGGATGCCGCCGCCGAAGTACCCGCCCGCCCAGGGGCCGTAGGCCGGTCCGGCGTCGAAGTAGGGGCGGCGGCCGAACTCCGTGTCCACCTCGCGGACCGCGGGCTCGCGCCCATCGGCCAGCCGGGCCTGGTCCGCCGCGCAGACCGGTACCTCGCGCGGGGCGCCGCCCGCAGGCGTCCAGACCGCGTCGGCGACGGACGGGCCGTGGCGCGGGTCGAAGAAGCACGGCGGCCGGCGCTCGGGCAGCGGACGGCCCTCGCGGCGGGCGGCGAGCACCGCCAGCGAGAAGCGGCCGTCCTCCAGCGCCTGGCTGACGGCCTTCACGTCCTCCGGGCGCTGCGCGGCGGCCATGGCCGACTTCGCCTGCTCGTACCCGTTCAGCGCGCGCTCGTAGTCCTGGCGCATCGCGTCGTCCGCCCCCGGCTCCCCGGGATGGAAGTCGAGGCGGTCCAGTTCCTCACCGAAGGCGGTGATGTCCTCGTCGACCACCACCCGCAGCTTCTCCAGCGCGGCCCGTTGTTCCTCGTCCCGCCGGCGCCGGCCGCGCCGTACGAGCGCGTAGGCGCCCGCGCCGCCGACCACCAGCACGGCGGCGACCGCGATCAGCGCGGTGGAGGAGACCCCGCCCTGGCCGCCCGAGGTGCCCCAGCTCGACGGGGCGTGACCGCGGACGTTGGCGAGCGCGCGGTCGGTGAAGTCGTTGAGCTGGGCCTTCGCGGGCTCGCCCTGAACGCTTGTGACCAGGTTCCGCACGGCGGCGGGAGGCAGCACGGAGGAGTCGGCCCGGGCGTCGAAGCGGTCGCCGAGGCGGATCGCGTACAGGCCGGTGATGCCGGTGGCCGTGCGGAGGTCGGAGAAGAGGTTCTGGGTGGGGTAACCGGCGGGCAGGACCGCCACGAAGACCGGTTTGCCGGCGTCCTCGATCTTCTTCGCGAGCGCTGCGGCGTCCCGCGCGGACAGCTGCCCCGAGGCCGCCGGATCGACATAGACCGGGGCCTCGCGCAGCGCCGCGGCGACGGTCGAGACGTTCGTCGCCGCATGCGCGGGGGGCGCACCTGCGTACAGCACCGTCAGGGCCGCCATGAGCAGCGCGACCAGCGGCACGGTGAGTCCTTTGACCAGTACGGCCTTCATACTTCGAAGCTACCCGAAGGCGACGGGTACGGGGCGGCCGGGCAGGGGCGGTGCCGATGGGTACCGCCCCTGCCCGGACACGTCAGGTCACCGACCGGTACGCCTCCGTCAGCTTGGCCACCGCCGCCGCGTACTTCCCGGTCAGCAGCAGATGGTCCGCGTCCGCGAAGGGTGCCGCGATCGCCGCCGTGATCCCGGGTCCCGCCTTCTGCTGGACGAGCAGCCGGGCCTGGGTGACGATCGCGCGGCCCGCCGGTGCGGAGTGCGTCCGCTCGGCCGCGGCGGCGGCGAGCGCCAGCGCCTTCAGGGTCGCCGTGCCTCCGTTCGGGACCCTGGTGAGGGTGGTCAGTCCCCAGCCGTAGGGGAACTGCGGGTCGTACGAGGCGTCACCGACGTTGATCGGCAGCTGGGACTCGGACTTCGGCCAGGTCACGGGCAGCTGCCCGGTGAACGGGCGCTTGCCGTAGAGCACGTCCGCCACGCCGTCGCCCTCGGTGCCCGGCAGCCAGGAGGCCACCAGGGCGTCGATCGCGCCGAGCCGGTCGCCGATCAGCTGCGGACGGCCGGAGACGATCAGCACCGCGCACTTCATGGCACCGCACACCTTGTCCACGGCGGCCTTGTCGGCGGCGGACAGCTGGAGGTCGTGGCCGTTGCCGACGTCACCGACGCCCTCGGCGTACGGCGTCTCCCCCACGACGACCACGCCGACGTCGTAGCCGTTCAACGGGGCCGAGGCGTCCTTGGAGTAGGTGACGTCTCCGCCGGCCTTGCGCATCGCCTGAAGGATGGTCGTGCCCTGGGTGTGGGTGCCGGACGCGCCCTGCCAGGTGATGGTCCAGCCGCCGGTCTGGTTGCCGAGGTCGTCGGCGTTGGATCCGGCGACGTACACCTTCTGGCTCTTCTTGAGCGGCAGCACACCGCCCTCGTTCTTCAGCAGCACCTGGGACTCGGCGGCCGCCTGCCGGGCCACGGCCCGGTGCGCGGCGGAGCCGATCTCGGCGGCGCCGCTCGTGTCGGCGTACGGGTGCTCGAAGAGGCCCAGCCGGAACTTCTGCGTGAGAATGCGCGAGACGGCGTCGTCGATCCGCTTCTGGCTGATGCGGCCCGCCTTCACCTCGTCGATCAGCGTCGTGCGGAAGTCCTTGTAGGTGTACGGCACCATCATCATGTCGACGCCGGCGTCGACCGCGGTGCGGACGTGGGTCGCGTAGTCGCCGGGGAGCTGGTCGATGGCGTTCCAGTCGCTGATGACGAACCCGTCGAAGCCCATACGGCCCTTGAGCACGCCGTTGATCATGTCGGCGCGGGCGTGCATCTTCACCGGGCCCTGGCCGTCGCCGAGGATGTCGAGCGACGAGTACGACGGCATGACCGAGCCGATGCCGCGGTCGACCGCAGTCCGGTACGGGGCCAGGTGGACCGCCTCGAGCTGCTGCCGGGTGACCTTGGTGACGCCCTGGTCGATGGTGTACGAGCCGGTGGTGGAGGAGCCGTAGGCGGTGCCGCCGTCGCCGACGAAGTGCTTGGCGGTGGCGAGGACCTTGTCGTCCCGGCTGAGGTCCCGTCCGTCCGCGCGTCCCTGGAGGCCCTGGATCACCGTCTCCATGGACTCGACGAGTGCCGGGTCCTCGCCGAAGGACTCGTAGGAGCGGCCCCAGCGCTCGTCGCGCGTGACGCACAGACAGGGCGCGAAGTCCCAGGGGACACCGGTGGCGCGCACCTCACCGGCGGTCACCGCACCGGTCCGCTCGGCCAGTTGCGGGTCCCTGGTGGCCCCGATGCCGATGTTGTGCGGCATGACCGTGGCGCCGGCGAGGTTGTTGTGCCCGTGGACGGCGTCGACGCCGTAGATCAGGGGGATCTGGAACCGGGTCGCCTGCGCCCGCAGCTGGAAGGAGTCGATCATCTTCGCCCATGCCTCGGGGGTGTTGGGCGTCGGGGTCGAGCCGCCGCCGGAGAGCAGCGAGCCGAGGGAGTAGGCCGCGATGTCGCCCTGGGAGGTGAGGGCGGCGCGCTCGGCCTGCGTCATCTGGCCGGCCTTCTCCTCCAGGGACATCCGGGACAGCAGGTCCGCGACGCGCTTCTTCAGCGGCAGCCTGCTGTCCAGGTACGGCAGTCCATGGGCGTCGATGACCACCTGCGGGGTCTCGGCGGGGGCCTTGGCGCCGGTGACGGCCAGCTTGAGCGGGATCGTCTCGGCTGGCTCGGCGGCCTTGTCCTTCAGGGTGCGCACCTGGATGGTCCGCGTGCTGCCGGAGGGGGTCCCGGCGGGGAAGGTGAGGGTTCCCTGGGCGGCGGTGTAGTCGGTGCCGGACTCCGCTGTGCCGCCGGCCGTGTCGTAGGTGACGGTGACGGGCTCGTCGAGGGGGGCGGAGCCGGTGGTGGCGACGGTGACCTTCACCTGGGCCGCGCCGCCCTCCCCGACCGGGTAGACGGCGGAGTCCGTGGTGACCGAGGCCCGCCGGGACTGGTCGGCCCTGCCGTACAGCTCGACGCCGTCCAGGGCGAAGTGGCCCTTGACGCCGACGGGAAGTGTGACGGCGTACCCCCACATCTGGGTGAGGCCGAGGACGTGGTCGATGCCGCCGACGGGCTGGTAGTCCGTGCGATAGGTGAAGTCGGTGAAGGGGATCGAGATCTGCTTCCAGCCGCTGAAGTCATCGGTGAACGAGGTGGTCCACAGCTCGGAGGCCTCGCCGTTCGCGCCGCCGTCCTTGATCTCGAAGGCGATCTTCTTGCCGTTGTTCTGGCCGTCCCACCAGAAGCGGATGCCCTGGTGGGCGGACCAGTCGTGGGCGGGCCGGTCGGCGGCGAAGTCGTGGGTGAAGCCGCCGTAGCCGCTGATGTCATAGCTGCCGGTGAGGACCTTGGCGCCCTCGGGGGCGTCCGTGCGCTCGGCGAGTTGCAGCGCGGGCGGGTCGTCGGCGTCGCCGCCCCAGGTGAAGATGCCCTCGGCGGGCTGCTGCCCGAAGGGCACCTCGCCCTCGAAGCGGTCGACCGGGACGGGGGCGGGGTCGTCGGCGCCGGACGCGGTACCGGCCGCGGTGAGCGGGATCAGGGCGGTGAGCACGGCGGCGGAGGCGAGCAGGGCGGTTCTTCGCATGGACCTTCCCTTTGGCTCTTGTAGCCCACGTGGCTCTCGTAGTCCACCTGGTGAGCTTACGACTTAGATCACGGCGTGAGTTAACTGGCGTACCGCCCAGTCGTCAAGACTTCACGTCAGAACAGGTACGGACCCAAGTCCCGGCCGGAGCAGGCATGTTCTTCCTTCGGAAACTGAACGCGCACCCCCTTGACGCGGCCGCGGCGCCGTCATTTACTCACGCCTCGCATGCCTCCCGTCCCCCACCCCCAGAAGGGCGGCGCACCATGAGAACACCCCTGCGCGCGGTTCACGTGCTCCTCGCCGGGCTGCTGACCACCGCCGGGCTGACCGCGGCGGGCACCCTGCCCGCCCACGCCGCCGGCGAGCAGGTCACGGCGTGGCTGACCACGACCGACGACAGCGGCGGTCGACATGTCGTGCGCGGGCTCCAGGCGCAGACGCCGTTCGCCTTCCAGTCGGGAACCGGCGGCGGTGGCGAGAACATCACCGTCGACGAGAACACCCGCTACCAGACCTTCACCGGTGGCGGTGCGTCCTTCACGGACACCGCGGCCTGGCTGATGAACAGCAGCGGGGCGCTGTCGCAGCCGACGCGGGACGCGACCATGAGCAAGCTCTTCTCGCCGACGGACGGGATCGGGCTGTCGTTCCTGCGCAATCCGATGGGTGCCTCGGACCTGGCCCGCTACGGCTACACCTACGACGACGTGCCGGCCGGGCAGACGGACCCGAACCTGACGAAGTTCTCGATCGGGCACGACCTGGCCGACGTGGTGCCGCTGACCAAGCAGGCCCTCCAGCTCAACCCCTCGCTGACGGTGATGGCCAGCCCGTGGACGGCGCCCGCCTGGATGAAGGACAGCGGGCAGCTCAACGGGGGCTGGCTGAAAGCGGAGGACTACGGGGCCTACGCGTCGTACTTCGTGAAGTACCTCCAGGCGTACAAGGACCAAGGCGTCCCCGTCTCGTACGTCACCGCACAGAACGAGCCGACGTGCTGTTCGGGCTATCCGTCCATGAGCTGGAACGCCTCCGGGCTCGCGTACTTCACGAAGAACGAGCTGCTGCCGAAACTCCAGACGGCGGGACTTTCGACGAAGGTGCTGGCGCACGACTGGAACTGGGACACCTACGACTCCTACGCGGCGCAGACGGTGGACGACGCCGCGATCCGTTCGCACCCCAACTTCGGCGGGATCGCCTGGCACGGGTACGGCGGCGACGTGGCGAAGCAGACCACGGTCCACAACCAGTACCCGCAGCTGGACGCCTTCGGCACCGAGCACTCGGGCGGCACCTGGATCGCCAACCAGCAGCGCGAGGACATGCTCAACATCGTCGACTACACCCGGAACTGGGCGAAGTCGGTCACGAAGTGGTCGCTCGCGGTCGACCAGAACAGGGGGCCGCACAACGGCGGCTGCGGCACCTGCTCCGGCCTGATCACGGTCCACAACGGGGACGGGGCGAGCGGGACGGTCGACTACACGATCGAGTACTACACGATGGGCCATCTGACGAAGTTCGTACGGCCGGGCGCCCAGCGCATCGCGTCGACGGCGAGCTCGGCGGTGCCGAACGTGGCGTGGCGCAACCCGGACGGTTCCAAGGCGCTGATCGCGTACAACGACGCCACCTCGGCGAAGACCGTGACGATCAACTGGGGCGGCCAGCACGCGACGTACTCGCTGCCGGGCAAGACGTCGGCGACGTTCACCTGGTCGGGGACGCAGTCGGGCGGCGGTGACCGGTCGGGCGCGTTCGTGGGACTGGCGGGCAAGTGCCTGGACGTGGCGGGGGCGTCGAGCGCCAACGGGAGCGCGGTGCAGCTCTACGACTGCAACGGGACGGCAGCCCAGCAGTGGACGGTGAAGGCGGACGGTTCGGTTCAGTCGCTCGGGAAGTGCCTGGACGTGTCGGGCGGTTCCACGGCGGACGGGGCCAAGGTCCAGCTGTACGACTGCAATGGGACCGGAGCACAGCAGTGGTCGTACAACTCTTCGACGGGTGACGTGGTCAACCTCGCGGCGAACAAGTGCCTCGACGTGACGGACAACTCGTCGGCGAACGGGGCACGAGCGCAGATCTGGTCGTGCACGGGTGCGGCCAACCAGAAGTGGCGACTTCAGTAGCCGAGGGGTGAGGCGTACCCGCCGCCCCTCCAGGAGGGGCGGCGGGTATGCGACGGGCGATCCTGGCAGTGGTGGGCGCTGTCGGCGCGATGGCGGTGCTGAGTGGATGCGGCGCCGAGGTGCGTCCCCTGGCCGCGGTCTACCGTGACGCCTCGGGCAGTCCGCGAGCACTGCTGCGGCCGTGTGGTGACGGCCTCATCCAAGGGCTCGGCCTGACCGGACAGCCCCCCGGAGACGACTCCGAGCGCAACCGCTCCGGCTGGAAGGCCCCCGGCAAGCGGCGCGGCTCCGATGCCGACTTCCCGCTCTTCTCGCCTCCGTCGGCCTGGCGGACCCGCCCGGCGGGGCAGCATCGGCTCGTGCCGGCGTACACGTACGAACTGGGCTTCGGAAAGGCGGACTTCACCTACGAGTACACCGGCATGGTCGCCTTCCGCGCGGCAGACCTCCACCGGCTGCGCACCGGTCAGGTCTGGGCCGACAACCGTGCCATGAGCCGCGGCGAGTTCGAGAAGCTCGCCGCGGACTCCTGCTGAGGCCCGCCGCTCCGCGGGCTCCTGCCGGGGCGGCGGGCCGCTACTCCGCGGGCTCCACCCCGGCGCGCAGCAGGCCGTAGGTGTACGCGTCCTCCAGCGCCTGCCACGACGCCGCGATCACGTTCTCGGCCACGCCGACCGTGGACCACTCGCCGTGGCCGTCCGACGTCGAGATGAGCACGCGTGTCGTGGAGTGCGTGCCGTGCTTGCCCTCCAGGATGCGGACCTTGTAGTCGACCAGTTCGAGGGCGGCCAGCTGGGGGTAGATCTTCTCCAGCGCGACCCGCAGCGCCCGGTCCAGGGCGTTGACCGGGCCGTTGCCCTCCGCGGTCGCGACGATGCGCTCGCTCTTCGCCCAGAGCTTCACCGTCGCCTCGTTGGCGTGGGTGCCGTCGGGGCGGTCCTCGACGATCGCCCGCCAGGACTCGGTGCGGAAGTAGCGCAGCGGCTTGCCCGCCACCTCCTCGCGCAGCAGGAGTTCGAAGCTCGCGTCCGCTGCCTCGTACGTGTAGCCCTTGAGCTCGCGCTCCTTCACGCGCTCCACGACCCGGCCGACCAGCTCCCGGTCGCCGCCGAGATCGATGCCCAGTTCCTTGCCCTTGAGCTCCACCGAGGCCCGGCCCGCCATGTCGGAGACCAGCATCCGCATGGTGTTGCCGACCAGCTCGGGGTCGATGTGCTGGTACAGGTCCGGGTCCACCTTGATCGCGGACGCGTGCAGGCCCGCCTTGTGCGCGAACGCCGAGACGCCCACGTACGGCTGGTGCGTGGAGGGCGTCAGATTGACGACCTCGGCGATCGCGTGCGAGATGCGCGTCATCTCGCGGAGCCTGCCCTCGGGCAGCACCTTCTTGCCGTACTTCAGTTCCAGGGCCGCGACGACCGGGAAGAGGTTCGCGTTGCCCACCCGCTCGCCGTAGCCGTTCGCCGTGCACTGCACATGCGTGGCGCCCGCGTCCACCGCCGCGAGGGTGTTGGCGACGGCGCACCCCGTGTCGTCCTGCGCGTGGATGCCGAGCCGGGCGCCCGTGTCCGCCAGGACCGTGGAGACCACCGCCTGGACCTGCGCGGGCAGCATGCCGCCGTTGGTGTCGCAGAGGATGACGACCTCGGCCCCCGCCTCCCACGCCGCGCTGACCACCGCCTTGGCGTACTGCGGGTTCGCCCGGTAGCCGTCGAAGAAGTGCTCGCAGTCGACGAAGACCCGGCGCCCCTCGGCCCGCAGATGGGCGACGGTGTCGCGGATCATCTCCAGGTTCTCGTCGAGCGTTGTGCGCAGGGCCAGCTCGACATGGCGGTCGTGGGACTTCGCCACCAGGGTGATCACCTGCGCACCCGACTCCAGCAGCGCCCGGACCTGAGGGTCCTCTGCCGCCTTGCCGCCCGCGCGGCGCGTCGCGCCGAAGGCGACGAGCCGGGCGTGCCGGAAGTCGATCTCCTGCTGGGCGCGCGCGAAGAACTCGGTGTCCCGTGGGTTCGCGCCCGGCCAGCCGCCCTCGATGAAGCCCACGCCGAAGTCGTCCAGGTGCCGTGCGATGGCCAGCTTGTCCGCGACGGTGAGGTTGATGCCCTCGCGCTGCGCGCCGTCGCGCAGCGTGGTGTCGAAGACGTGGAACGAATCGTCGAGTTCGCTGGTTTCCGTCATGGTCTCAAGGCTCCTGTATTGGATCTCGGTCTACCGGAATGACCGGCTCCACCGTCCCCCCATGGTCCCTCGCGCTCCCCCTCTGGCTGAAGGTGGGCCAGAAAACGAAAAACCTCTCGCGGGTGCGAGAGGTCTGCGCGCGGGTCGAGGACGACGATGGCCGCCCGCACCTGGTCGTACGAGGCGGTCACTGCGGACCGGCGCGCCTGCTGCCAATAATCATGGCGAACGAGAGCACGGGGGCAGTCTGGCACAATCCGCCCCCGCACTCACCGCTGTCTCATGATGCGGTCGTCAACGTGGACGACTCGGCGGTGTCCATCCGGGTCAGATCCAGATCGCGGGTCTCCCGCATGGTGAGGTACACGACCAGCGACACGGCCGCGCAGCCGGCCACGTACCAGAAGAAGCCGGACTCGACGCCCGCGTGCTTGAACCAGAGGGCGACATACTCCGCCGTGCCGCCGAACAGCGCGTTGGCCAGGGCGTACGGCAGGGCGACACCGAGGGCGCGGACACCCGTCGGGAACAGCTCCGCCTTCACGCACGCGTTGATCGACGTGTATCCGGTGACCACGACCAGGGCCAGCAGCGACAGTCCGAGGGCCGGCCAGAAGCCGCTCGCGTGCTTGAGCATCGTCATGATCGGCACGGTCAGCAGGGTGGAGCCGACCGCGAAGGTGATCAGCAGCGGGCGGCGGCCGATCCGGTCGGAGAGCAGGCCGGCCAGCGGCTGGAGACAGGCGAAGACGATCAGCGCGGTGAAGGAGACGAGGGTGGCGGTCTCCTTGGGCAGGCCCGCCGAGTTGGACAGGTACTTGGTCAGATAGGTGGTGTACGTGTAGTACGCGACCGTACCGCCCATGGTCAGGGCCATCACCAGGAGAGCCTCGCGCCTGTGCCGCCACAGCGCACGCAGCGTGCCGCGCTCCTCGCCCCCGGTCTCGTCGGCCTGGTAGACCTCCGTCTCCAGCATGGTGCGCCGCAGGTAGAAGACCACCGCCGCGCCGAGCGCGCCCACCACGAAGGGGATGCGCCATCCGTAGCCGTGCAGCGCGTCGTCGGACATCGTGCGCTGGAGCAGGATGAGCAGGCCCAGGCCGACGATCTGGCCCGCGGTCATCGACACGTACTGGAAGCTGGAGGCGAAGCCCCGCCGTCTCGGGTCGGACGCCTCGGTGAGGTAGGTCGCGCTGGCGGCGTACTCACCGCCCACCGACAGACCCTGCAACAGGCGGGCGAGGAGCAGCACGAGCGCCCCGCCGTAGCCCGCGACGGCGTATGTCGGCGCCACCGCGATGAGGATCGCCGAGGCGGACATCAGCGTGACCGTGAGGGTCAGGGCGGCCTTGCGGCCCTTGCGGTCGCCCACCCGGCCGAGCAGCCAGCCGCCGACCGGGCGCATGAAGAAGCCGACCGCGAAGATGCCCGCGGTGTTCATCAGCTGGGCGGTGGGGTTCCCGTCGGGAAAGAAGGCCCCGGCGAAGTACGTGGCGAAGCTGGCGTAGACGAACCAGTCGTACCACTCCACCATGTTGCCGGCCGAACCGATCCAGATTCTCTTCCAGTGCTCTCGTCCCATGAGCCGTTACCTGCCCCGCCCAACCGGCGGGAATCACGGCAATCGGCCATCCGCCGACGTCACTCGAGGCCCGGCCGTGCCAGCGTCTCGTCCAGGAACTGCCGTACGTGGCCGAGGACCTGCTCCCGGTCGGTGCCCCGCAGACCGATCGCCACATGGATGGAGAAGCCGTCGAGGAGGGCGCGCAGCCTGGCGGCGAAGCGGTCCGGGTCGACCGGCCGGAACTCGCCCCGCGACACGCCCTCGGCGAGCAGGGCCACCAGGTCGCGGTGCCAGGCGCCCTCGATGGCGGACTGCCGGTCGCGGGCGTCGTCCTCGGCGTTCTGCGAGCGGTTCCAGACCTCCAGCCACAGGGTCCAGTGCGGGTCGCGGTGGCCGTCGGGGACATAGAGGTCGACATAGGCGTCGAGTCGTTCCCGGGCCGTGCCGGGCCCGCTGAGCAGCCGTCCCCGTTCGGCGCCGAGTCTGCCCTCGCTCCACTCCAGGGTCTGCAGGAGCAGCTCGTCCTTGGAGCGGAAGTAGTACAGCAGATGGCCGCTGCTCATCCCGACCTCCCGGCCGAGCGCCGCCATGGTGAGCTGCTCCAGACCGCGCTCGGCGATCATGCCCATGGCGGCGGCGAGGAGGCCCTCCCGGGGCGGGGCGACATTGCGTCTGCGGGTCACTCGACTGCCCCCTGCCGGCCGTCGGGGAGCCGCACGGGTTCGGTCGGGCGGTGGCCGCACGCGGCACGGAACAGTACATCCACCCGTACGTTCTACCCGACGCGTTCCCTCACCGGACCCTCGGCTGCTGCTGGGTGATGCAGTGGATGCCTCCCCCGCCCGCGAAGATCGTCCGGGCGTCCACGAGGGTCACCGTCCGCTCGGGGAACAGCCTGCGGAAGACACCGGCCGCGAGTTCGTCGCGCGGGTCGTCGAAGGCGCAGAGCACGACGCCGCCGTTGCACAGGTAGTGGTTGATGTAGGAGTAGTCGGCCCAGTGGCCGTCGGCCTCCAGGACGGTCGGCGCGGACACCTCGACGACCTGCAGACGGCGGCCCCGGGCGTCGGTGGCGGACTTCAGGATCCCGATGGCCTCCCGGGTCACCTCGTGGTCGGGATGCGCGGGGTCGGGCTGGTGGTGGGCGACCACCACGCCCGGGCGGGCGAAGGCGGCGACGATGTCCACATGCCCGAGGGTGCCGAAGCCGTACGGGGGGTAGTCGCCGGTCAGACCACGCGGCAGCCAGATGGCCTTGCGGGTGCCGAGGTGGGCGTGGATCTCCGCCTCGACCTGCTCCCTCGTCCAGTGCGGGTTGCGTTCGGGGCCGAGCTGCACGGTCTCCGTGAGCAGCACGGTCCCTTCGCCGTCGACGTGGATCGCGCCGCCCTCGTTGACCAGTTTCGAGGTGTACGTCTTCGCGCCCGCGAGGTCCGAGACATACGCGGCGATCTTCGCGTCGTGCTCCCAGCGGGCCCAGCCCTGGGCTCCCCAGCCGTTGAACGTCCAGTCCACGGCGGCCAGTCGGTGTCCGTCGGTCAGGAAGGTGGGGCCGATGTCGCGCATCCAGGCGTCGTCGAGATCGCGTTCGACGGTGTCGATGCCGTCGCCCAGCAGGGTGCGCGCCCCGGCGGCCTGACCGGGGCCGCAGACCACGGTGACCGGTTCGAAGCGGCGCACCGCCCGGGCGACCGAGGCCCAGGCCGCACGGGCGGCCGCGAGATCGCCGGGATCGTCGAAGGTCGGGTTAGGGCCCGGCCATGCCATCCAGGTGCGCTCGTGCGGGGTCCACTCGGCGGGCATGCGGAAGCCGTCGGCGGCGGGGGTGTTCACGGTAGGGGACCTCACGGGACTCAGAGGAAGTACAGGCGGTTGAGGGACACCGAGTCGGCGGGCTGGGAGCGGACCGGTGCGCCGTCGAGGGTGACCAGACCGGTGCGCCGGTCCACATCGACCGATCCGGTACGGGAGTTGAGGCGCAGATCGGCGGGACCGATGCCGCGGGTGCCGCGGACGGCGACCCTTCTGCGCCGGGTGGGTATCCGGTCGGCCCCCTGGTCCACGGCCGCCCGCGCGACGAAGGCGACGGAGAGGTCGGCGGCGGTCGCGCCGTGGGCGCCGAACTGCGGGCCGAGCACGAGGGGTTCGCAGGTGTCCGTGGCCGCGTTGGGGTCGCCGACCACGCCGTAGGCCGGGAAGCCGGCCTTGAGCACGAGCTGCGGTTTGGCGCCGAAGTACTCCGGCCGCCACAGCACGATGTCGGCCAGCTTGCCGACCTCCAGGGAGCCCACCTCGTGCGCGAGGCCGTGTGCGATGGCCGGGTTGACGGTCAGCTTGGCGATGTAGCGCAGGACGCGGGCGTTGTCGTCGTCCGGGCCGTCGCCGTCCAGGGGCCCCAGCTCCGCCTTCATCTTCCCGGCCATCGCGAAGGTGCGGCGCACGGTCTCGCCCGCGCGACCCATGCCCTGCGCGTCCGAGGAGGTGATGCCGATCGCGCCCAGATCGTGCAGCACGTCCTCGGCGCCCATGGTTCCGGCGCGGATACGGTCACGGGCCATGGCGGCGTCACCGGGCAGGTCCGTCTTCAGGTCGTGGACCGAGACGATCATGCCGTAGTGCTCGGCGACGGCGTCCCGGCCGAAGGGGAGCGTCGGGTTGGTGGAGGAGCCGATGACGTTCGCGACGCCCGCCATCTTCAGGACGTTGGGCACATGTCCGCCGCCGCAGCCCTCGATGTGGAAGGCGTGGATGGTGCGGCCTTCGAGGACACGGAGCGTGTCCTCGACGGACAGGCATTCGTTCAGGCCGTCGCTGTGCAGGGCGACCTGGACGTCGTGCTCCTCGGCGACGCGCAGGGCGGTGTCGAGGGCGCGGGTGTGGGCGCCCATGTCCTCGTGCACCTTGAAGCCGGAGGCGCCGCCCTCGGCCAGGGCCTCGATCAGGGGTGCGCTGTCGGAGGACGAACCACGGCCCAGGAAGCCGATGTTGACGGGCCAGGCGTCGAAGGCGTTGAACGCGTGCCGCAGCGCCCAGGGCGAGTTGACGCCGACGCCCCACACCGGACCGAACTCCTGCCCGATGATCGTGGTCACGCCGGAGGCCAGCGAGGCCTCCATGATGCGCGGCGACAGCAGATGGACATGGGTGTCCACGGCCCCGGCGGTGGCGATCAGACCCTCACCGGAGACGATCGACGTCCCCGTGCCGACCACGACGTCGACGCCGTCCAGGGTGTCGGGGTTGCCGGCCCGTCCGATGGCGTGGATACGGCCTTCCCGGATGCCGATCGAGACCTTGCGGATGCCCAGCGCCGCGTCGATCACGACCACGTTGCTGATGACGACGTCGCAGGTCTCGCGGACGGCCGCGGCCTTGAGGTGCAGGCCGTCGCGGGCGGTCTTGCCGAAGCCGGCGAGGAACTCGTCGCCGTATTTCTGTGCGTCGGACTCGACGCGGATCACCAGACCCGAGTCGCCGAGGCGGACGCGGTCACCCGCGCGGGGACCGTGGGTGGCGGCGTACTCGTACGGATTCATCGCGCGTCTCCTTCACGCCCGGCCCCCGGAGTTCCCAGATATCCGCAGGCGGCGGCCCGGCGCAGGGCCTCCTCCTTCGCCCCGGGCGCGTCCAGCGGCCCGTCGACGAGCCCCGCGAAACCGATCGCGATCCGCTCGCCGCCGATCGGCACGAGCCCGACCTCGACGCTCTCGCCGGGCCCGAACCGCACCGACGACCCGGCGGCCACGGCGAGCCGCATGCCGTAGGCCTTCTCGCGCTCGAAGTCGAGGCGGGGATTGGCCTCGAAGAAGTGGAAGTGGGACGTGACGGAGACCGGGACCGTGGCCGTGTTGGTCACGGGAAGGTGCAGGACCGCCTCCGGCTCGGTGTGGGCCGGCCCCGGGAGCAGCGCGCCCGGGGCCCGGTCGCCCACCCCGCCCGTGATGGGGTCGGAGACCACCGCGAGCCGTGACCCGTCGTCGAAGACGGCCTCCACGTGCACCTCGGTGACGATGTCCGCGACACCCGGCAGCACGTCGTCCGGGCCGAGCACGGACCGGGCCGCCTCGACGGCTTCGGCGAGCCGCTTCCCGTCCCGGGCGGCCTCGCAGACGGTGTCCGCGATCAGGGCGGTGGCCTCCGGCACGTTCAGCCTCAGTCCCCGGGCCCGGCGGGCGCGGGCCAGCTCGGCGGCCCCGAAGAGCAGCAGCCGGTCTCGTTCCGTGGGGGTGAGTCTCACGACGCGGCACCTCCTTGCTTCCAACCTTTTAGAGCATCACTCTAAAGGTTGGCTTCGTGGAAAGGAACCGTTGACGAACGGACGCCGCCCAAGCCACATTGAACGTCGCTCTAATAGTCAGGCGGCCGTCGAAGGAGACCTGCCATGCCGATGGAACAGCGCGGAGTCGACACCATCCCGGACGAGGAACGCACCAGTGGACCCCGCGATCTGGTCTCGATCCTGGTCGGGTCCAATCTGTGCCTCGGCGTGATCATCTTCGGCTGGCTGCCCGCCTCCTTCGGACTCGGCTGGTGGGCCTCGCTCAGCTCGATCGTCGTTGGCACGGTCGTCGGCACCCTTTTCACGGCGCCGCTGGCGCTGGTGTCCCTGCGCACGGCCACGAATCTGTCGACGTCGTCCGGCGCCCAGTTCGGCGTGCGCGGCCGGCTGGTCGGCTCGGTGGTCGGTCTGCTGCTCGCCCTCGGCTACACCGCCCTGACCGTGTGGATCGGCGGCGATGTGATGGTGAGCGTGCTGCACCGCCTGTTCGGGCTGACGCCGAACGGCGGTACCTACGCCCTCGTCTACGCGCTGCTCGCCGCGGCGACCGTGGCGGGCGCCGTGTACGGCTACCGGGTGCTGCTGTCCCTCTCCCGCGCCCTGGCGATCGGGATGACGGCCCTCCTGGCCCTCGGGGTGATCGCGTACGCCCCGCACTTCACGACGTCCGCGCTGCCGGAGGCGGGCGGCTATCTGCTGGGCGGGTTCTGGCCGGCCTGGTTCCTGGCCACGGTGGCCGCCGGCCTCTCCGGACCGATCGCCTTCATCACCCTCCTGGGCGACTACACCCGGTACATCTCCCCGGCCCGCCACTCTGCCCGTCGGGTGCTGCACGCGACCTGGCTCGGTCTGATCCTCGGTCTGCTGATCCCGCAGCTGTTCGGCACCTTCACGGCGTACGCGGCCGGCGCGGCCCTCGACTACGCCGGACCGCTCGTCGACGCCTCCCCCGGCTGGTACCTGGTCCCGCTCCTGCTCGCGGCCTCCGCGGGCTCGGTCGGCAACGCGGGGCTGATGCTCTACTCGATGGGCCTCGACCTGGACGCGATCCTGCCGCGCGCCTCCCGTGCCCGGGCCACCTGCACGGTCGCCGTCGTCGCCACCCTCTGCGTCTTCGTCGGCCACTACGCCTGGGACGCGCAGTCGGCGATGACGTCCTTCGTGCTGCTGCTGACGGCGATCGGCACGCCGTGGGCGGTCATCACCCTCATCGGCTTCGTCCGCAGCCGGGGCGTCTACGACGCGGACGCGCTCCAGGTCTTCAACCGCCGGTCGCGCGGCGGGATCTACTGGTACCGCTCCGGCTGGAACGTACGGGCGACGGCGTCCTGGGCGGTGGGCGCTGCGGTGGGTCTGCTCGCGGTGTCCCTCCCGTCCTACGAGGGCCCGCTGCTGTCCCTGACCCAGGGGGTGGACTGCAGCTTCCTGCTGTCGGGCGCGGTGGGCGGCCTCGTCCATCTGGCCTTGTCACCACGGCAGCACTCGGCCCGCGTCAAGGCGGGCAAGGAGCCGGCTCGGGCGGAGAGCGGGCTGTAGGGCGGCACGTCGGCCCGCCCGGGAACGGGCGGGCCGGCATACGGCCCGGGCGGATCAGCCGAGCGGGTGCATCCAGCCGTGCCTGTCCTCTCGGGTGCCGCGCTGGACGTCCAGCAGGGCCTCGCGGAGCTCGAGGGTCACCTTGCCCGGCTCGCCACCCGACTGCTTCCACTCGGCACCGGCCCGCTTGACCGTCCCGACCGGGGTGATGACCGCCGCGGTGCCGCAGGCGAACACCTCGGTGAGGGTGCCGTTCTCGGAGTCGGCCTGCCACTGGTCGAGGGAGACACGGCGCTCCTCGGCCTCGTAGCCGAGGTCGCGGGCGACCGTCAGCAGCGAGTCACGCGTGACGCCCTCCAGGATGGAGCCGGTGAGCGACGGCGTGACGATCTTGTCGCCGTACACGAAGTAGAGGTTCATGCCGCCCAGTTCCTCGACCCACTTGTGCTCCACGGCGTCGAGGTAGCAGACCTGGTCGCAGCCCTTGGCGGCGGCCTCGGCCTGGGCGAGCAGGGAGGCCGCGTAGTTGCCGCCCGTCTTCGCGTCGCCCATGCCTCCGGGAACCGCGCGGACGCGGTCCTCGGAGGCCCAGATGGAGACGGGCCTGACCCCGCCCGGGAAGTAGGCGCCGGCCGGGGAGGCGATGACCAGGAAGAGGTACTCGTTGGCCGGCTTCACGCCGAGGCCGACCTCGGTCGCGATCATGAAGGGGCGCAGGTAGAGGGACTCCTCACCGCCGTGCGCCGGCACCCACGCCTTGTCCTGCCGGACGAGGACGTCGCACGCCTCGATGAACGTCTCCACCGGCAGCTCCGGCATCGCCAGGCGCCGGGCGGACCGCTGGAAGCGCTGGGCGTTCCTCTCCGGGCGGAAGGTGGCGACCGAGCCGTCGGGCCGGCGGTAGGCCTTGAGGCCCTCGAAGATCTCCTGTGCGTAGTGCAGGACAGTGGTGGCCGGGTCGAGGGAGATCGGCGCGTACGGGACGAGCTGGCCGTCGTGCCAGCCCCGGCCCTCGGTCCACCTGATGGTCACCATGTGGTCGGTGAAGTGGCGGCCGAACCCAGGGTTGGCCAGGATCGCCTCCCGCTCCGTGTCGGAGAGCGGGTGGGCGGAAGGCTTCAGCTCGATCGTGGGCGTCGTCATGTGTGGTTGTCCTTCACCGGTTGTCGTGACGGGCCGCGCTCACTCCCGCACTGGCATGCACCAGTGCCGGGACATCCGAGCATTCCCTCATTCCGCGGCTCCGCGTTCGATTATCGCAAGCGGGTGAGGTCGGACGAAACGGCGTGAATACGGCCCCAAGGGTTGCCCAGGGGTGGGTCGATGGTGACACCCGGCGGGGGCATACGAAAGCCGCCGGGGCCGATGGCGACCCGGCGGCTTACTCAGGGGGTGTGAGTGGCGGCGGGGTCAGCCGGCTACTCGTACGGCGAGCGCGTCGCCGATCTCGTCGGTGGTGCGGGCGGGCCTGCCCACCCGCTCGGCGAGGTCGGCGGAGACGGCCTCCTCGATACGGGCGGCCTCGGCCTCGTGACCGAGGTGGCGCAGCAGAAGGGCGACCGACAGGACGGTGGCCGACGGGTCGGCCTTGCCCTGGCCCGCGATGTCGGGCGCCGAGCCGTGCACGGGCTCGAACATCGACGGGAACTCGCGGGACGGGTTGATGTTGCCCGAGGCGGCGACCCCGATGCCGCCGGAGACGGCGGCGGCCAGGTCGGTGATGATGTCGCCGAAGAGGTTGTCGGTGACGATCACGTCGAAGCGCTCGGGCTGGGTGACGAGGTAGATCGTCGCCGCGTCGACGTGCATGTACTCGGTGGTGACCTCGGGAAACTCCTGGCCGACCTTGTTGAAGATGTCCGTCCACAGGTGACCGGCGTGCACCAGCACGTTGTTCTTGTGGACGAGGGCCAGCTTCTTGCGGGGGCGGGCCTGCGCGCGGGCGTACGCGTCGCGCACGACACGCTCGATGCCGAAGGCGGTGTTCAGCGAGACCTCGGTGGCGACCGCGTGCGGGCTGCCGGTGCGGATGGTGCCGCCGTTGCCCGTGTACGGGCCCTCGGTGCCCTCCCGGACCACGACGAAGTCGATCTCGGGCTGGCCCGCGAGCGGGGTCGCGACGCCCGGGAGCAGCTTGGAGGGCCGCAGGTTGACGTGGTGGTCGAAGGCGAAGCGGAGCTTGAGCAGGAAGCCGCGCTCGAGAACGCCGGAGGGGACCGACGGGTCGCCGATCGCGCCGAGCAGGATCGCGTCGTGCCCCTTCAGCTGCTCCAGATCGGCGTCGGTGAGGGTCTCACCGGTGGCGTGGTAGCGCCGGGCGCCGAAGTCGTACTCCTTGGTCTCCAGCTTCACATCCTCCGGGAGGACGGCGGAGAGGACCTTCAGCCCCTGGGCCACGACCTCCTGGCCGATGCCGTCACCGGGAATCACTGCGAGATTGATGCTGCGAGACATGACGGCACCGTACTCCCTGTCCCATGCAATGACACGCGGCGTCCGCGATACGGACAGAAGGACTACGGCATTCGGGGTGCGGCGCGGTGCGTGACCGCGCCGCACCCCACGGGTGCGGCTCCCGGCTCGGAAAGCGCCGCTCGCTCCGGCTCAGTGGCCGGTCTCGCCGCCGTTGTCCCGGCGGTCGAGGGCGCGCTGGAGCGCGGCGGCGGCGTTCTTGCGGTCGGACTCACTCGTGCGGGAAATGTGGCGGACTCGGCGGCGGGCGGTCGTCTCGGCCATGGGGAATCGACTCCTTCGACATCCGGGAATGCGGAAAGGGGGTTACGAGACGCCCCCACTGCCTAATGGGCGTGGGCGGTGCCCCCAAGAGGGTCGAGGAGCGGTGCCGCAGGGGTGACCTGCATGGGGCCCGGCTCACGACCGCCATTCGCTGGGTCGAGCGAGACGTTCGGCTCCTACAAAGCTAAGCGAGGACCGGGCGCCTGTCTCCACAATTACTCGGACTTCCTACTATCTGAGACGGCGGGACGGCCCCCACAGCCGTGACCTGCCGCCAAGGCCTGGCCGGCCGTCAGAGCACGTCGCCGTCCCGCCAGTCGAAGACCAGCTTGTGCTTGGGTTTGAGCTCTCCCACGGCCGCCGGCCGCACAAAGGTGCAGCCCTCCTCACCGCGAAGCCGTACCACGCCATGAGGGCCGAGGGCGCAGAGGCGGCCCGACCACAGCTGCCAGCCCCGGGCTTCGTACAACGGGATGCCCTCGTCGCTCGCGGACAGCGCGCCGAGGTCGTAGGCGCCCTCGATGATCCGCTCGATCTCGCCCATGACACGTCCGCCGAGCCCCTGGCGCCGCACATCCGGACGCACGCCCACGCCCTCCACGTACCCGACGCGCAGCCAGCGCTTGCGGTACCGCACGCGCCGCTGGATGACGGACCCGTGCGCGGCGAGCCCCCGTTCGTCGCTCACGAGGACGTGCATCCCGCCGAGCCCGTGCTCCCACTCCTCGTCGTCGTAGTCGCCCGCGAACGCCTCGTCCAACAGGGCGCGGGCGGCGCGGAGTTCGTCGGGGTCGAGGTCGGCGGTGTGAGCGGTGCGCAGACGGGTGGCCATCGGATCAGTATGGCCTCACCCTGGATTCCCGTACGTGATCGATTACCACGTGTCTGACTGTTGGTCCGATGTATGACGCCGCCCTGCGCGGCATGTCAGGTATGAGCGCCGTACGACCTGCGAGCGCCGCGCATGACAACCGCCCCCGCCCCGGGTGTCGGTACGCCGGGTCGGGGGCGGTGCTCAGGGGGCGTCAGCCCTCGTGCGGGCAGGTCCAGCCCATATACGGGCGGATTCAGCCCATGTGCGGGTAGGTGTAGTCGGTCGGCGGGACCAGCGCCTCCTTGATCGCGCGGGTCAGGGTCCAGCGCAGCAGGTTCTGCGGGGCGCCCGCCTTGTCGTTGGTGCCGGAGGCGCGGCCGCCGCCGAAGGGCTGCTGGCCGACCACGGCGCCGGTCGACTTGTCGTTGATGTAGAAGTTGCCGGCCGCGTAGCGCAGCTTCTCGGCCGTGTACGCCGCCGCGGCGCGGTCGTTGGCGATGACCGAGCCCGTCAGGGCGTAGTCGGACACCGACTCCATCTGGGTCAGCATCTCGTCGTACTTCTCGTCGTCGTAGACGTGCACCGCGAGGATCGGGCCGAAGTACTCGGTCGTGAAGACCTCGTTCTCCGGGTCGGTGCACTCGATGACGGTCGGGCGCACGAAGTAGCCCACCGAGTCGTCGTAGGAGCCGCCCGCGACGATCGTGCAGGTCGGGTCCTCCTTGGCGCGGTCGATGGCGGCCTTGTTCTTCGCGAAGGCGCGCTCGTCGATCACGGCGCCGATGAAGTTCGACAGGTCGGTGACGTCACCCATGGTCAGGTGGTCGACCTCGGCCGTGAACTCCTCCTTGAAGCCGGAGTTCCAGAGGGAGGCCGGGATGTACGCGCGGGAGGTCGCGGAGCACTTCTGGCCCTGGTACTCGAAGGCACCGCGGGTGAGCGCCGTCTTCAGGGCCGCCCGGTCGGCGCTCGGGTGAGCGACCAGGAAGTCCTTGCCGCCGGTCTCGCCGACCAGGCGCGGGTAGGAGCGGTACTTCTCGATGTTGTTGCCGACCGTCTTCCACAGGTACTGGAAGGTCTTGGTCGAACCGGTGAAGTGGATGCCGGCGAGGTCGCGGTGTTCGAGGGCGACCTTGGAGACCTCGATGCCGTCGCCGGTGACGAGGTTGATGACGCCCTTGGGCAGGCCCGCCTCCTCCAGCAGCTGCATCAGCAGCACGGCGGCGTGGGTCTGGGTCGGGGACGGCTTCCAGACCACCACGTTGCCCATGAGCGCGGGGGCGGTGGGCAGGTTGGCCGCGATCGCCGAGAAGTTGAACGGAGTGATCGCGTAGACGAAGCCCTCCAGCGGGCGGTGGTCCAGGCGGTTCCAGACCCCCGGGGAGTTGGCCGGGGGCTGCTCGGCCAGGATCTGGCGAGCGTAGTGGACGTTGAAGCGCCAGAAGTCGACCAGCTCGCAGGGGCTGTCGATCTCCGCCTGCTGGGCGGTCTTGGACTGTCCGAGCATGGTGGAGGCGGCGATGGTCTCGCGCCAGGGCCCGGCCAGCAACTCGGCGGCGCGCAGGATGATCGCGGCGCGGTCGTCGAAGGACATCGCGCGCCAGGCGGGGGCGGCGGCGAGGGCCGCGTCGATGGCGTCCCGCGCGTCCTGCTGGGTGGCGTGCCGCAGAGTGCCGAGGACCGCCTTGTGGTTGTGGGGCTGCACGACCTGGAACGGCTCGCCGCCGCCCATGCGCTTCTCGCCGCCGATGGTGCACGGCAGGTCGATCGGGTTGTCGGCCAGCTCCTTCAGCTTGGCCTCCAGCCGGGCGCGCTCGGGCGAACCGGGGGCGTAGCCGTGCACCGGCTCGTTGACGGGGGTGGGGACCTGGGTCACAGCGTCCATGGGTTCCGTAACTCCTTTTGCGAGCGGGTGGGTGTCAGCTCTTGGTGAGGACCGAGCGGGCGAAGAAGCGGAGGTTCGCCGGCTTCTCGGCGAGGCGGCGCATGAAGTAGCCGTACCAGTCGGTGCCGTAGGCCGTGTAGACGCGCATGCGGTGACCCTCGGCGGCCAGCCGCAGGTGCTCCTCGCCGCGGATGCCGTACAGCATCTGGAACTCGTACTCGTCGAGCTTGCGCCCGGCGCGCCGGGCGATGTCCTGCGCGATGGCGATGATCCGCGGGTCGTGGGAGCCGATCATCGGGTACCCCTCGCCCTCCATGAGGGTCTTCAGGATGCGGACGTACGCCTTGTCGATCTCGTGCTTGTTCTGGTACGCGACCGACCCGGGCTCCTTGTACGCCCCCTTCACGATACGCACCCGGCTGCCGCTCTCGGCGAGACGGCGGGCGTCGGCCTCGGTGCGGAAGAGGTAGGCCTGGATCACGCAGCCCGTACCGGGGAAGTCCTTCCGCAGCTCCTCGTGGATGGCGAACATCGAGTCGAGGGTGGTGTGGTCCTCGGCGTCCAGGGTGACCGTGGTACCGATCGCGGCGGCGGCCTCGACGACCGGGCGCACATTGGCGAGGGCCAGCTCGTGGCCGCCGTGGAACACGGGGTCGGACCCGGAGGGCCCGCCGTTCAGGGCGGTGGTGGACGACGGGAGGGCCTGGCCGAACATCGAGAGCTTGACGGACATCTCGGCCTTGGCGCCGAGCCCGAGCTTCTCGAGGCGGCCGATCAGCTCAAGGTACGCGTCGCGTGCGGCGGTGGCCTGCTCGGGCGTCGTGATGTCCTCACCGACGACGTCCATGGTGACCTCGAGGCCCTTGCCGGTGAGGTCCTCGATGATCGGGACGATCTCGTCGACGGTCTCGCCGGGGATGAAGCGGTCGACGACCGGCCTGGTCACCGGTGCGGCCGAGATCAGACGGCGCATCCGGTCGCTGCGCGACGCGGCGAGAATCACGGGACCCAGCACAGGGCACCTCCACAAGGGCAACAGGAGGCCGAATCCCGACGATTCGGGTACGGCACGGATAACCACTGTGAAACCTATGGATTGCTCTGATCGTCGGCCATCGACAGCTGTCACGCATCCGTGCCCTGTATCTCAGACATCTGTATGAGCGGGTGGGGGAATGCGGGAGAATGCCCGTGTGGCGGACGTTTTCAAGCCGGGCCGGGGCGACTACCAGGAACTCGTCGACGAGATCTCGGCGCTGCTCGGCGCCCCCGCGACCCTGGAGAACCGGGACTTCGAGCTGATCGCCTTCGCCGCCTACGACAGCGACGGCGAGTTCGACGAGGCGTCCCTGGACCCGGTCCGCACCCGCTCGATCCTCACGCGCCGCTCCACGGCGGCGGTGCGCACCTGGTTCGAGGGCTTCGGCATCGCCCGCGCCACGGGTCCCGTGCGCATCCCGCCGACCCCGGAGGCGGGTGTCTACCGGGGCCGGATCTGTCTGCCCGTACGCCATCGGGGTGTCGTCCTCGGCTATGTGTGGCTGCTCGCCGACGAGCCGGGCCCGTCCGAGGCGCAGCTGTCCGCCGCGATGGAGGTCGCCGCCCGCATCGGCGCGCTGCTCGCGGACGAGGTGCAGGCGGGCGCGGATCTGACGCGGGAGCTGCGCGCGGTCCTGACCGCCGAACGGGGCTGGCAGCAGGAGGCGGCGGTGGCCGAGCTGCGGACGGCGCTGGGCGTGCGGGGCGAGGGCCTGCACACGGTGGTCTGCGTCGCCCCCTGGCCCTCGGCCGACCCGGACGACGCCCCCTCGGTGCGTACGATCCCGGCCGCTACGGCGCTGTGCACGGTGCCGTGGTGCACCAGCGGCCAGAGCCTGGCCCTGCTGGTGCGGCTGCGCTCGGCGGATGTGCCCGCCCCGGCGCTGACGGCGGCCTCACGGCTGCTGCGGGAGGCGGAGGGCGCCCGTGGCGGCGGACGCACGGCGGCCGGGGTGGCCGGCGCCCGCCAGGGCCTCGCCGAGCTGGGCACCGCATGGCAGGAGGCGTCGGCTGCGGCCCGCGCGGCCCTGGCGGAGCCCCGGTTCGGCCCGGTCGCCCAGTGGTCGTCGATCGGGCCGTACCGGCTGCTGACGTCGCTCCCGCCCGAGGTGGCCCACGACCCGGCCGTACGCGTCCTGCTGTCGCCCGCCCACCGCGAACTGGCCCGGACGGCCGAGGTCTTCCTGGACTGCGCGGGCCAGGCGGGCCGCACCGCGGCTGAACTGGGCATCCACCGCCAGACCCTCTACTACCGCCTCTCCCGCGTCGAACAGCTCACCGGCCTGGACCTGGACGACGGCGAGGACCGTCTGCTGCTGCACATGGCACTGAAGGGGGCGCGGCTCTAGTGCTGCGACCAGGCAACGTTTGCCCGACGGGGTGAATCCCGTCCTCGGCGCCGGCCCCGGCCCACGAGACGCTGGGCGGCGCGCCGGCCGTCGCCGGCCGACTTCCGGGCCACGCGGGCGACGCCCTGGCGGCGGCCGCGCGGGAGGCGTTCACCAGCGGTATGCACGGGGCGGGGATCGCGGGCGCGGTGATCCTCGCGGGGGCCTCGGTCTGGGCGGCGGCGGCACTGTGCGGGATCCACGTACGGGAGGCGACGGAGGTGGAGAAGGGCACCGCCTGAGGGCATCCGCAGCACAGGAAAACGCCGGACGGGCTGGCGGTCCAGCCCGTCCGGCGTTCGAGGACGAGCCCGTTCGGGGCGAACGGGGGGGCCGGGGGGCGGCGCCCCCGGAGACGGCGACCTCAGACCAGGTTCACCGAGCGCGCGGAGGTGGCACCGATCTCCTCGGCCACCTCCGTCAGGACGTTCTGCGGCACCGTGTCGTCGACCGTGAGGACCGCGAGGGCCTCGCCGCCCGCGATGTCACGGGCGACCTGCATGCCCGCGATGTTGATGCCGGCCTCGCCGAGGATGCGGCCCAGCGTGCCGACCACACCCGGGCGGTCGGTGTAGCGCAGCACGACCATGTGGTCCGCGAGCGCCAGGTCCACGTCGTAGTCGCCCACCGCCACGATCTTCTGGTGGTGCTTCGGGCCGGCCAGCGTGCCGGACACCGACACCTCCTCACCGTCCGCGAGCGTGCCGCGCACGGTGACCACGTTGCGGTGGTCGGTGGCCTCCGAGCTGGTGGTCAGGCGTACCTCGACACCACGCTCCTGGGCGAAGAGCGGAGCGTTGACGTACGAGACCGTCTCGGCCACGACGTCCTCGAACACGCCCTTGAGCGCGGACAGTTCGAGCACCTTCACATCGTGCTGGGTGATCTCGCCGTACACCTCGACGTCGAGCCGGACGGCGACCTCGCCCGCGAGCGCGGTGAAGATGCGGCCCAGCTTCTCGGCGAGCGGCAGACCCGGCTTGACGTCCTCGGCGATGACACCGCCCTGCACGTTCACCGCGTCGGGCACCAGCTCGCCGGCGAGCGCGAGGCGCACCGACTTGGCGACCGCGATGCCCGCCTTCTCCTGGGCCTCGTCCGTCGAAGCGCCCAGGTGCGGGGTGCACACGACCTGGTCCAGCTCGAACAGCGGCGAGTCCGTGCACGGCTCCTTCGCGTACACGTCCAGGCCCGCGCCCGCGACTCGGCCCTCCTTCAGCGCCGAGTACAGCGCCTCCTCGTCGACGATCCCGCCGCGCGCGGCGTTGACGATACGGACGCTCGGCTTGACCTTGTGCAGTGCCTCGTCGCCGATGAGACCGAGGGTCTCGGGGGTCTTCGGCAGGTGGACGGTGATGAAGTCGGAGACCTCGAGCAGCTCGTCCAGGGACAGCACCTTGACGCCCATCTGCGCGGCCCGGGCGGGCTGGACGTAGGGGTCGTAGGCGACGACCTTCATACCGAACGCGGACATGCGCTGCGCGACCAGCGCGCCGATCCGGCCGAGGCCGACCACGCCGAGCGTCTTCTCGGCGAGCTCGACGCCCGTGTACTTGCTGCGCTTCCACTCGCCGTTCTTCAGCGCGGCATTCGCCTGCGGAATGTTGCGGGCGGTGGAGACGATCAGACCGCAGGCCAGCTCGGCGGCGGTCACGATGTTCGAGGTGGGCGCGTTGACGACCATCACGCCGGCCTTGGTGGCGGCGGAGACGTCCACGTTGTCGAGGCCGACGCCGGCTCGTGCGACGACCTTCAGCTTGCGCGCGGCGGCGACGGCCTCGGCGTCGACCTTCGTCGCCGAGCGGATCAGGATCGCGTCGACGTCGGCGATCGCCGACAGCAGCTCCGCACGGTCCGCGCCGTTGCAGTGCCGGATCTCGAAATCCGGGCCGAGTGCGTCGACGGTCGCGGGCGACAGCTCTTCAGCGATGAGTACCGTGGCTTTTCGACTGGGGTACGAGCTCACGTGAGTCCTCACATGTCCAATGCGGACGGCCGTCCCGACGGCCGCAGGCGGTGGAGGGGTGCTATCCGCGTGGAAGACGCACGACGCTGTGGGCCTGAACGCGATCGTTGTGCAGCAGTCTAGTGGCGCCGCACGCGTCGTATTACGCCGCTGCGGAAGGATCACCCGTCCGTGGCTGGACGGGGTGGACAACGCCTCTTCCAGACGTTACCCCGAGTTCGGCGAAGGGGCCGGAGCGGATTGCTCCGGCCCCTCGGCCGTGGGGCTTACGCCTCCTCGTTCACCCAGCTCATGAGCTTGCGCAGCTCCTTGCCGGTGGTCTCCAGCAGGTGCTGGGAGTCCTGCTGCTTGTACTCGTTGTACTTCTTCAGACCGCCGTGGTACTCGTCCATCCAGTTACGGGCGAAGGTGCCGTCCTGGATCTCGGCGAGGACCTTCTTCATCTCGGCCTTGGTGGCGTCGGTGATGATGCGGGGGCCGGTGACGTAGTCGCCCCACTCGGCGGTCTCGGAGACCGACCAGCGCATCTTCTCCAGGCCGCCCTCGTACATCAGGTCGACGATCAGCTTCAGCTCGTGCAGGCACTCGAAGTAGGCGATCTCCGGCTGGTAGCCCGCCTCGACCAGGGTCTCGAAACCGGCCTTCACCAGGGCGGAGGTGCCGCCGCACAGCACGGCCTGCTCGCCGAACAGGTCGGTCTCGGTCTCCTCGGTGAAGGTCGTCTTGATGACACCGGCGCGGGTGCCGCCGATGCCCTTGGCGTAGGAGAGGGCCAGCGCGAAGGCGTTGCCGGTGGCGTCCTGCTCGACGGCCACGATGCAGGGAACGCCGCGGCCCTCCTCGTACTGGCGGCGCACCAGGTGGCCCGGGCCCTTCGGGGCGACCATGCAGACGTCCACGCCGGCCGGGGGCTTGATGAAGCCGAAACGGATGTTGAAGCCGTGGCCGAAGAACAGCGCGTCGCCGTCCTTCAGGTTGGGAGCGATGGACTCCTCGTAGACCTGGGCCTGGATCGGGTCCGGGACCAGGATCATGATGACGTCGGCCTCGGCGGCGGCCTCGGCCGGGGTCACCACGCGCAGGCCCTGCTCCTCGGCCTTCGTCTTGGACTTGGAGCCCTCGTGCAGACCGACCCGCACGTCGACACCCGAGTCACGCAGCGACAGCGCGTGGGCGTGGCCCTGGCTGCCGTAGCCGATGACCGCGACCTTGCGGCCCTGGATGATGGACAGGTCGGCGTCAGCGTCGTAGAACAGCTCGGCCACTTTGGGTTCTCTCCTTGTGTACGGATGGTGCGTCCCACCGTATGACGGCGGGGAGAAGGGAAGTGTCGGGGTCTCGGCATACGGGCGGCCGGCGGCCTGCCGTCCGCCCGTTTCCGGTCGTGGGGGAATGATCCCGGGTGTCCTAGGCGGACCGGTCGAGGGCGCGCAGCGACCGGTCCGTGATCGAACGGGCACCGCGGCCGATCGCGATCGTGCCGGACTGGACCAGCTCCTTGATGCCGTACGGCTCCAGCATCTTCAGCATGGCGGACAGCTTGTCGCTGCTGCCGGTGGCCTCGACGGTGACGGCCTCCGGGGAGACGTCCACCGTCTTGGCGCGGAACAGCTGGACGATCTCGACGATCTGGGAGCGCGTCTCGTTGTCGGCGCGCACCTTCACCAGAACGAGTTCCCGCTGAACGGCCTGGGACGGCTCCAGTTCGACGATCTTCAGGACGTTGACGAGCTTGTTGAGCTGCTTGGTGACCTGTTCGAGCGGCAGGTCCTCGACATTCACCACGATGGTGATGCGGGAGATGTCGGGGTGCTCGGTGACACCGACCGCCAGTGAGTCGATGTTGAAGCCGCGGCGGGAGAACAGGGCCGCGATCCGGGCGAGGATGCCGGGCGTGTTCTCGACGAGGACCGAGAGGGTGTGCTTGGACATGGTTCTCACTCAGCTCTCTCTCAGTCGTCTTCGTTGTCGCCGAAGTCGGGGCGGACGTCCCGGGCGGCCATGATCTCGTCGTTGGAGGTGCCGGCGGCGACCATCGGCCACACCATCGCGTCCTCGTGGACGATGAAGTCGACGACCACCGGGCGGTCGTTGACCGAGTTGGCCTCTTCGATGACCTTGTCGAGGTCATCCGCGGACTCGCAGCGGATCGCGTAGCAACCCATGGCCTCCGACAGCTTCACGAAGTCGGGCACGCGCGTGCCGGCGCTCGGTCCCTTGGGCTCGGCGCCCGGTCCGGAGTGCAGCACGGTGTTGGAGTACCGCTGGTTGTAGAAGAGGGTCTGCCACTGGCGGACCATCCCGAGGGCACCGTTGTTGATGACGGCGACCTTGATCGGGATGTTGTTCAGGGCGCAGGTGGTCAGCTCCTGATTGGTCATCTGGAAGCAGCCGTCGCCGTCGATGGCCCAGACCGTACGGTCCGGGACACCGGCCTTCGCGCCCATCGCGGCCGGGACCGCGTAGCCCATCGTCCCGGCGCCGCCGGAGTTCAGCCAGGTGGCGGGCCTGTCGTACTCGATGAAGTGCGCGGACCACATCTGGTGCTGGCCGACGCCCGCCGCGAAGATCGTGCCCTCCGGGGCGAGCTGCCCGATGCGTTCGATGACCTGCTGCGGGGACAGCGAGCCGTCCTCCGGCAGGTCGTAGCCGAGGGGGTAGGTCTCCCGCCAGCGGTTCAGATCCTTCCACCAGGCGGAGTATTCGCCCCGGTGGCCCTCGCCGTGCTCCTTCTGGACGGCCTGGATCAGGTCGGCGATGACCTCCCGGGCGTCACCGACGATCGGCACGTCGGCGGCCCGGTTCTTGCCGATCTCGGCCGGGTCGATATCGGCGTGGACGATCTTGGCGTGCGGGGCGAAGCTGTCCAGCTTGCCGGTGACGCGGTCGTCGAAGCGGGCTCCGAGGGCGACGATCAGGTCGGCCTTCTGCAGCGCGGTGACGGCGGTGACCGCACCGTGCATGCCCGGCATCCCCACGTGCAGCGGGTGGCTGTCGGGGAAGGCGCCGAGCGCCATCAGGGTGGTGGTGACGGGCGCTCCGGTGAGTTCCGCGAGGACCTTCAGCTCCGCGGTGGCCTTGGCCTTCAGGACGCCGCCGCCGACGTAGAGGACGGGCCGCTTCGCGGAGGTGATCAGCTTGGCGGCCTCGCGGATCTGCTTGGCGTGCGGCTTGGTCACCGGGCGGTAGCCGGGCAGGTCCGTGACGGGCGGCCAGCTGAAGGTGGTCCGCGCCTGAAGGGCGTCCTTGGCGATGTCGACGAGGACCGGGCCCGGGCGGCCGGTGGAGGCGATGTGGAACGCCTCCGCGATCGTCCGGGGGATGTCCTCGGCCTTGGTCACCAGGAAGTTGTGTTTGGTGATCGGCATGGTGATGCCGACGATGTCCGCTTCCTGGAAGGCGTCGGTGCCGATGGACTTGGAGGCGACCTGGCCGGTGATCGCGACCAGCGGCACCGAGTCCATGTGGGCGTCCGCGATGGGGGTGACCAGGTTGGTGGCGCCGGGCCCCGAGGTCGCCATGCACACGCCGACCTTGCCGGTGGCCTGCGCGTAGCCGGTGGCCGCGTGGCCCGCGCCCTGCTCGTGCCGCACCAGCACGTGCCGCACCCGCCGGGAGTCCATCAGCGGGTCGTACGCCGGAAGGATCGCACCGCCGGGAATGCCGAATACCGTCTCGGCGCCGACCTCCTCGAGAGAGCGGATGAGGGACTGCGCACCCGTGACGTGCTCGGGCGCGGACTGGTGTCCTCCGGATCGGGGCCGGGGCTGCGGGTGAGGGGCCCCGGTGGCCTGCTCGGTCATCGGCATTCTCTTCTCGATGCTGAGGGTTTTTGCGAGGTTCGGGCGGTGTTCGACTGGTGCGTGTGCAACAAAAAACCCCTCGTGCCGGTAGGCAAGCGAGGGGAGCGCGCCGGGTGCGGTCGCTGGGTGTTCCGGTTCATTTCCGGTGGGTCCCAGCTCAGCCGACGCGCTGTCCAAGTACGAGAATTCGGGTGCGCATGGCACTGACCCTCCCCCCGGCACGCCATGACTGTCAAGTGGGTGGGACGGGAGTCTCATTATGTGAGCGTAGGGCGTTCCCACCGCCGAAAACGGCAGGCACACCGCGGGTGTACAGCGCCGCTCCCCCGACCGCGAAGGCCGGCGCCGGCTCCGCCGAGCCGTGCGGCACCGGGCAGTGGCCGGACGTGAGCGCCCGGCACAGCCGGTACTCGTCCAGCGGTCCCGAGAATGCCATCCCCTGCCCGTGCGTACAGCCCATCGCACGCAGGGCGACGACCTGTTCGGGCAGATCCACGCCATCGGCGACCGACTGGAGACCGAGATCCGTGGCGATACGCAGCAGCCCGCTGGTGATCTTGTGCAGGCGTGCGGACTCGACGACCCCCTCGACCAGGCCCCGGTCGAGTTTCAGTACGTCGACGGGGAGCCGGCGCAGCGCCGTGATCGCCGCGTTGCCGCTGCCGAGGCCGCCCAGGGCGATCCTGACGCCGATCCTGCGCAGCGCGCCGAGTCTGCGTTCCAGCTCGTCCAGGGAGATCTTCGGGTCGATGTCGGACAGCTCGATGACCAGGGCACCCGAGGCCAGCCCGTGCCGGGTCAGCAGGGCCTCCACGGAGCCGAGGGGCAGGGAGCGGTCCAGGAGGCGACGGGCGCTCATCCGGACGACGACGGGCACGGCGAGCCCGTTCCCGTTGCGCTCGGCGGCCTGCTCGACGGCCTCCTCCAGCAGCCAGCGGCCGAGCTCGGCCGCCTTGTCGCTGTCCTCGGAGACACGCAGGAACTCCGCGGGGGTGAAGAGCACGCCCTGGGAGGAGCGCCAGCGTGCCTGCGCGCTGACGGATGCGATACGGCCGTCCTGAAGCGATACGACCGGCTGGTGCAGCAGGGTGAACTCGCCGTCGTGCAGTGCGGCCCGCAGCCGGGTGGCCAGCTCCGTCTTCTGTACGACGTCCTGCTGCATCTGGGGCGCGTACAGCTCGACGCGGCCCTTGCCGGCGGCCTTGGCGCGGTACATGGCGAGGTCGGCGTTGCGCAGCAGTTCGCCCGCGCCGAGGTGCGGCTCCGCGAAGGCCACACCGATGGACGCGGCTACCCGGACATCGTTGCCGTCGATGTCGTACGGCTGCGAGAGGGTGGCCCGCAGGCGGTCGGCGAGTTCCAGGATGTGTCCCTCGTGGGCGGTGCGGTCACGGGTGCCGTCGCCGACGATGAGGGCCGCGAACTCGTCACCGCCCAGCCGGGCGGCGGTGTCCCCCTGCCGTACCGAGTCCTGGAGTCTGCGGGCAGCCTGGACGAGCAGTTCGTCGCCGGCCTGGTGCCCGATGGTGTCGTTGACCGCCTTGAAGCCGTCGAGGTCGATGAAGAGGACCGCCGTGTTCCGAAGGGCGGCGCCGCGGTCGGAGGCGCGGCGGCCGGAGAGCGCCTGCTGGACCCGCTTGGTGAACAGGGCGCGGTTCGGCAGGTCGGTGAGCGGGTCGTGCTCGGCGTTGTGCTGCAACTGTGCCTGAAGGCGCACGCGTTCGGTCACGTCCCGGCTGTTGAAGATCAGGCCGCCCTCGTGGCGGTTGACGGTGGACTCCACGTTGAGCCAGTCGCCGTCGCCGGACCTGAAGCGGCACTCGATACGGGTGGTGGGTTCCTCGAGGTGGCTCGTGGCCAGGAAGCGGCGCACCTCGTGCACCACGCAGCCCAGGTCCTCCGGGTGGATGAGCGCGGCGAGCTCGGTGCCGACGAGTTCCTCGGCGGGGCGTCCGTAGACACCCGCGGCGGCCGGGGAGACGTACCGGAGGATGCCGCTGGGCGCGGCGATCATGATGACGTCGCTGGAGCCCTGCACCAGGGAGCGGAAGTGGTTCTCCTTCTGCGCGAGTTCCTGGGTGAGGGTGATGTTGTCGAGCAGCATGATGCCCTGGCGGACGACGAGCGCGAGCACCACCGCACCGGCGGTGATGAGCACCACGCGGTCGACGCTGTGGCCGTTGAGGACGTTGTAGAGGATCCCCAGGGTGCAGACGGCGGCGGCCAGGTAGGGCGTGAGCGCGGCCAGCGATCCGGAGATCGGGCGCGTCGCCGGGTACCGGTCGCGCTCGGATCCCCGGGGGATCCCCGCCGGGTAGCGGTCCTGGCCCGGCTGCCGTACGGGCGCGTGCCCCGCCTGCTGCGGGATCACGAGCGCCTGCCCCTGCCGCCGGCCCGCTCGCGCGGAGCCCGGCCGCCGGTCCAGGACGTGTTCGTGCACCACGCGCGCGTGCGCGTGGCCGCGCGGCAGTCCGTGCCGGGTGCCGATCCACGGGGCGTACGCGAGGAGCAGTGAGCCGGAGAACCAGCCGGCGTCGAGCAGTTGGCCCGAGTGGTAGCTGTTGTGCAGCAGCGGCGAGGTGAACAGGGCGTCGCACATCACGGTCAGGGCGAGCGCGCCGACGGCGGTGTTGACCGCCGAGCGGTTGACCGCCGAGCGCCGGAAGTGGAGCGCGACCACCATGCTGATCAGGGCGATGTCCAGCAGGGGATAGGCGAGCGACAGCGCGGCGTGCGCGACGCTCGGCCCGTCGAACCTGGCCGCCTGGGCGAGCGCTAGGCTCCACGACAGGGTGAGCAGTGAGCCGCCGATCAGCCACGCGTCGAGCGCGAGGCATACCCAACCCGCCTTGGTGACGGGCCTTTTGGCGAGCACGAGCAGTCCTACGATGGCGGGAGGAGCGAAGCAGAGGAAGAAGAAGTCGGCGCTGCTGGGCGAGGGGACGGGGCGGTCGAGGACCACCTCGTACCAGCCCCAGACTCCGTTGCCCAGCGCGGCCATGGCGGAGGAGAGCGCGAACAGCAGCCAGGCGGGTCGAAAGCGGCTGCGGCTGCGACGGGCGTAGACAAAGCAGGAGACCGACGCGGTGCCCGCCGCGATGCTCAGCCCGAAGTCGCCCATGAAGAGCGCGACGCTCCGGCAGCCCCAGTCGAGCGCGGAACCGACGGCGTATCCCGCGCAGACCAGGACCAGGACCAGTTGCGGAACCAAGCCCCTCGGGCCCCCTGGGGCCGGGCGGCGGGCCGGCAGTGCTCCGGGGGAGCTCACCGGATCCTCCCGGTCCGGGGCGCCGCCGGGTCCCTCTGGTCCCGGTGCGCTGGGTGCGCTGGGTGCGCATGCCTCTTGCGGCCGCCGGGCCGGCGGTGGTGATGATGATGACCGCCGTGTCCGCTGTGGCCGCGTCTGCGCGTCGCCGCTCGCCAGGGTCGCAGCCCGCGACTCCGCCGCGTCGGATCGTTCGTCCATAGGCCGTGCATCGCCCGTCGCCCCCCTCGCATGTCTGAAAATTCCGTCCCCGGCGCCGAACGGTGCGCGGCGCAGCCCCTGTCGGGGACGATACACCAGTTTCGTCACTCAGGGACATAGCTTCTCTACGCTCAGTGACGACCAGCGAGGATGTGCGTACGTACCGCGTACGAGGGAATGCGGAGCGTACTGGAAGCGGACGGGGAGTCAACCGCGTTCGACACGCGCGCCGGTGGTGCGCCCCGCCGGGAGGCACATGCGCGGGCGCCGGCGATGGCGTGAAACATACGCTCCCGGGCCGCCCGCGCACCCCTCGCCGGCGCTCTCGCCACCCCGGCGCACCGGCTATCCGACGCCGGTTGTCAAGATCACGTTCGCCATCGGTTCTCCCTGCGCGAAACGGTTCAGCTGGGCGCTCAGGAGGCGTTCGGCGCGCGGCCGGAACGCCGAGGTGGCACCGCCCACATGAGGACTTATCAGCACGCCCGGCGCATGCCACAACGGGTGTCCCTCGGGCAGCGGCTCGGGGTCGGTGACGTCGAGGGCGGCCGTGATGCGGCCCCTCTCCAGCTCACCCAAGAGCGCCTTGGTGTCGACGACGCCACCGCGCGCGACGTTGACAAGCAGCGCCCCGTCCTTCATCCGAGCCAGGAACCCCTCGTCGACCAGGCCTTTCGTCTCCTCCGTGAGCGGCGTGACGAGCACCACCACATCGGCGTCGGGGAGAAGTTCCGACAATCGGTTGAGAGGATGCACAGGACCGCGCGTCGACTCACGCTCGTGGCGCGCGACGCGCGCCACCCGCGCGAGCTCAAAGGGCGCGAGCCGTTCCTCGATGGCGGCGCCGACGGACCCGTATCCGACGATGAGGACGGACTTGTCGGCGAGCGCGGGGCGGAAACCGGAGCGCCACTCCTCGCGGTCCTGTCCCCGGACGAAGTCGGGGATGCCCCGCAGCGAGGCGAGGATGAGAGCCAGCGCGAGTTCGGCGGTGCTGGCGTCGTGCACCCCGCGCGCGTTGCACAGCTGCACCCCGTCGGGCAGCAGCGGCAGGCCCGGTTCGACGTGGTCGACGCCGGCGGAGAGCGTCTGCACGACCTTCACGGACGTCATGGCGGCCATCGGGCGCACCGCGACCTCGCTGCTCTTCATGTAGGGCACCACGTAGAACGCGCAGTCGGCGGGATCCGCGGGAAACTCCTGGCCGCCGTCCCAGAAGCGGTACCGGAAGCCCTCGGGGAGGTCGCTTATCTCGTCGGTGCGGAACGGAAGCCATACGTCGACAGTCATGGTCAGGAGGCTATGCGAAGGACCCCGTGTCGCATTGGTTAGTTTGGGGTGCCAGGAAAGGGAGGGCACGGCCAGGTGGAGCGCAGGACGATCGGCGCGGCAACGCTCGAAGTGGGGGCCGTGGGACTCGGGTGCATGCCGATGAGCTGGGCGTACTCCGGATCGCGGCAGCGGGGCGACGAGTCGCTGCGGACGGTGCACCGGGCGCTCGACCTGGGGATGACCCTGCTCGACACGGCCGACATGTACGGCCCGTTCACCAATGAGCTGCTGGTGGGGCGGGTGCTCAAGGAGCGGCGTGCCGAGGCGTTCGTGTCGACCAAGGTCGGTCTGCTGGTGGGCGAGCAGCACATCGTGGCCAATGGCCGCCCGGGCTATGTGAGACGGGCCTGCGACGCCTCGCTGCGGCGGTTGCAGACGGACGTGATCGACCTGTACCAACTGCACCGTGCCGACCCGGAGGTGCCCGTCGAGGAGACCTGGGGTGCCATGGCGGAGCTGGTGCGGGCGGGGAAGGTACGAGCGCTCGGGCTGTGCGCGGTGGGTGTGCGGGGTGGCCGGCGCACCGGGGCGGGGCTGTACGCCGGCACGATCCGGCAGCTGGAGCGGGTGCAGCAGGTGTTCCCGGTGAGCGCCGTGGAGGCCGAGCTGTCGGTGTGGTCGGCGGAGGCCCTGGACGCGCTGGTGCCCTGGTGCGCGGTGCGCGGGGTCGGTTTCCTCGCCGCGATGCCGCTGGGCAACGGTTTCCTGACCGGCACGCTGACGCCGGGCGAGGGCTTCGAGCCGGACGATCTGCGCGCCCGGCATCCCCGCTTCACCGCCGAGGTGATGGCGGCCAACCAGCCGATCGTGGCCGGCCTGAGGCGGGTGGCGCACCGCCACGGCGAGGACGTCACGCCCGCCCTGGTGGCCCTGGCGTGGGTACTGGCACAGGGACGGCACGTGGTCCCGGTGCCGGGTGCCAAACGGGAGCGGTGGGTGACGGAGAACGCGGGCGCACCCGGCCTGCGCCTGACCCCACAGGACCTGACGGAACTCGCGGCCCTGCCGGCGGCGCAGAGGTCGTGGGACTGAGGCGGCGGCGGTCGCCGGCCCGCCACAGCCGCCGGACACACCGGCGGCGTCGCAGGACCGGCCCGCCACAGCCGCCGGACACACCGTCGAGGTCGTGGCCGGTCCGCGGTCGTCGCGGGGCTGGTCCGATCGGCCGATTCCCCGGGCGTCGGGGAACCCTGGGGCGTGTCGCAGCGTAGGTAGGGAAGAAGCCCCGCGTCGAAGGGACCTGGATCGTGAGACGTCGAGCTGTGACGGCCGTGTCGGCCGCGGCCGCGCTCCTGCTGGCGGCGGGCTGCTCCTCCGGGACCGAGGTCACGGCACCCGGCGGCGGGAACACCTCCCCCGGTGGTACGGCACCGGGCGCGTCCGTGCCCGGGCAGACGGGGGAGCGGACACCTCCGGCGAAGGGATCCGTCCGCGTGGTGCGGACGGTCGCCGGGAAACTGAAGACCCCCTGGGGCCTCGCCCCGCTGCCCGGGGGCGGGCTGCTGGTCTCCTCCCGGGACGACGGGACGATCACACGGATCGACGAGAAGACCGGGAAGCGGACCGAGCTGGGCGCGGTGCCCGGTGTCTCGCCCGCCGGCGAGGGCGGTCTGCTGGGCATCGCCCTCTCCCCCGGCTACGCCTCGGACCACCTGGTCTACGCCTATCTGACGACCGACTCCGACAACCGCATCGTGCGCATGCTGTACGACCCGCGGAAGCCGGCGGGCGCGCAGCTGGGCGCCCCGGACACGGTCTTCAAGGGCATTCCGAAGGGGATGATCCACAACGGCGGCAGGATCGCGTTCGGGCCGGACGGCATGCTGTACGCGGGCACGGGTGAGTCCGGGGAGCGGGGGCTGGCACAGGACCGGGCCTCTCTGGGCGGCAAGATCCTGCGCATGACGCCGGACGGCGAGCCCGCCCCCGGCAATCCCTTCGGCAACTCGGCCGTGTACTCCTTGGGCCACCGCAATGTCCAGGGCCTGGCCTGGGACGCCAGACTGCGGCTGTTCGCCGCGGAGTTCGGCCAGAACATCTGGGACGAGGTGAACGCGATCAAGCCGGGCGACAACTACGGCTGGCCTGAGGCCGAGGGGAAGTCCACCGACCCCAAGTACCACAACCCGCTCGCCCAGTGGCACACCGATGTGGCCTCCCCGAGCGGGATCGCCTACGCCGAGGGCTCCCTGTGGATGGCGGGCCTGCGCGGACAGCGGCTGTGGCGCGTGCCGCTGAAGGGCACGGAGGCGTCCGGTCCCCCGCAGGCCTTTCTGCAGGGGGGCTACGGCCGTCTGCGCACCGTGGTCGCGGCCGGCGGCAACAGACTGTGGCTGACGACGAGCAACACGGACGGCCGGGGCGAGCCGTCGAAGACCGACGACCGGATCCTGGAGCTGGAGGTGTCGTAGGGCGCCCGCCCCGTTCGGGCCGGGCGGCTGCCGGGATGATCGGCGGGAGCCAGTCCAGGGAGCCGGTCGCGGGTGCCGGTTCCGGGACCCGGCCTCCATGTGCCCCCGCTTCCCGGGGCGTCTTCCTCGTCCCGCGCTTGCCGGCCGCGGTCGTCGCGGCGGTCATCGCGACGGAAACCGCCACGGTCGCCGCGGGCGGCCGCCCCCTGGAACGCGCAAAAGGGCCCCGGGCCTTCCGCACGGGTGCGGCGGAAGGCTCAGGGCCCTGGCGGGAGCTGCGCGGAGTCAGCCGGCGGAGGGCAGTCCGAGCAGGATGTCGGTGTACTTGAGGACGGCCAGGCACAGCCCGATGACGCCCAGGGCGACACCGCCCCAGGCGATGGACTTGATCCAAGGGGCCTGCGGCTTCCCGGGCGTCCCGAACGCCGGGCGGGCCAGGACGACGACACCCACGATCAGCGCGGCCAGCGCGAACAGGCCGCCCCACAGCGCGGTGGCGTGCCAGGCGTTGCCGTACACCTCCTTGATCTGCTGGGCGACGCTCGCCGACGACGAGGTCCGCAGCTGGCCCACGAGGGTCTCGCGCGCGGAGGCCACCGTGGAGACCCAGCTCCCGGTGAGGGAGACGATGCCGAGCCCGGCCGCGACGACCGCGGCAGCTCCCTGGCCTACCCCGGACGGCCCCTCGGGTGCGGTCTCCTTGGGCCGGTCCTCGCTCTCGGCCTGCCCGGCCGTCTCCTCGCCGTCGATGGCCTCCACCTCCTCCTCGCCGTTGGTCGCCTCGGTGCCGGTTGCGGCCCCGGCCTCGTCAATTGTCTTGGTTCCCATGCCTCGCACCGTACGGACGCTCTCTGAGAGCTCTCTTAATGATCGTCGCGGGCGACGTGCACGCGTGCCGCCCGCCACTCGGGCGCGAGCACCGACCACACCTCGGTGTCCTGGCGCACACCGCGGTACAGGTAGCTCTCGCGCAGTACGCCGTCCCTGCTCATGCCCAGCCGCCGCGCCGCCTTGATGCTCGGTACGTTGGCGGAGGACGCGTACCACTCCACACGGTGGATACCACGCTCCTCGACCGCCCAATCGATGAGCACCCGCATGCCACGTGTCACGAGCCCGCGCCCGGTCGCGGCGGGCTCGAGCCAGCAGCCGACCTCGCAGTTGCCGCCGGCGGCGTCGAAGTCCCGGAACAGCAGCCCGCCGACCAGCTTCCCCTCCAGCCACAGCCCGTGCAGGCTGCCGGTGTCGGCGGCACGCTTGTCGGCGTACGACTGGAGGACGGCCCGGGCGGAGGCGACGTCCGTGGCGTTCGCCCCGAACGGGATGTGCTGGGTGACGAACTCGCGGCCGCGGTCGAGGTGCGCCAGGAACTCCTCGGCGTGCCAGGGTTCCAGGGGGCGCAGCTCGGCCCCGTCGTCACCCAGGGATATCCCGTACATCCTGCCGCCGCTCCTTCGCCAGTAGGCCCTCCAGCGCATCGTCGTCGATGCGCTGTTCCGGCATCGTCGCACGGCACTCCGGCGGTTCGATGCAGATGCGCGGCAGCCGGCGGTCCAGCCAGGACGGCAGCCACCAGTTGGCGGCGCCGAGCAGGTGCATCAGGGCGGGGACGAGAAGGGTGCGCAGGACGAAAGCGTCCAGGGCGACGGCCGAGGCCAGCGCGACGCCGAACATGGCGATCACGCGGTCCCCGCCGGCCACGAAGGCGAGGAAGACGGAGATCATGATGACGGCCGCCGAGTTGATCACCCGGCTGGTCTCGGCGAGCCCGACGCGCACGGCCCGCCGGTTGTCGCGGGTCTCCAGCCACTCCTCGTACATACGGCTGACCAGGAACACCTGGTAGTCCATGGAGAGGCCGAAGAGCACCGAGACCATGATCACGGGGAGGAACGGCTCGATGGGCCCGGCGCGGCCGAGGCCCAGCAGCTCACTCCCCCAGCCCCACTGGAAGATCGCGACGACCACGCCGAACGCGGAGGCGACGGCGGCGAGGTTCATCGCGGCGGCCTTCAGCGGGATGCCGAAGGAGCGGAAGGCGAGCAGGAGCAGCCCGCAGCCAAGGCTGATCACCACGCCCACGAACAGCGGCAGCTTGCCGACGATCACCCCGGCGAAGTCGTCGTACGCCGCCGTCACGCCGCCCACGGACACGTCGAGCGTGGTGCCCTGCTGGGCGCGCGGCAGCACCTCCTCGCGCAGCCGGTGCACGAGGTCGCTGGTCTTCTGGGACTGCGGGGAGGACTGCGGCACGACGGTGAGGTAGGCCGTGTCGCCGCCGCTGTTGTAGGTCACCGGGGTCACCGACGCGACGCCCTGGGTGGCCGCGAGTGTGCTGTCGAGGTTGTCGAGCGCGAGCCTGTCCTCTGCGCCACCGACGTGCGTGACCAGGGTGAGCGGGCCGTTGACGCCCGGTCCGAATCCGTCGGCGAGCAGGTCGTACGCCTGCCGGGTGGTCGACGACCTCGGGTCGTTGCCCTGGTCGGAGGTGCCGAGGTGGAGGGAGAGCGTGGGCAGCGCGAGCAGGGCCATCACGGCCAGCGCGACGGCTCCGAGCTTCTTGGGGTGGCGTTCGACGAACGCGGACCAGCGGGCGGCGAGCCCGGTCGGCACCTCGAGTTCCGGCCCGTGCTCGTGCAGCCGGCGCCGGTCGCGCCTGCTGAGGGCGCGCGGCCCTATGAAGGACAGCAGGGCCGGCAGCAGCGTCACGGAGGCCGCGACGGTGAGGAGGACGGTCAGACAGGCGGCGAGGGCGACGCCGTTGAGGAAGCCGAGACGCAGGACCAGCATGCCGAGCAGCGCGATGCACACGGTCGCGCCCGCGAAGACGACGGCCCGTCCGGTGGTGGCGACGGCGCCCACGGCGGCGTCCGTCACCGGGATGCCGCGCTTCAGGCTCCGGCGGTGCCGGGTCACGATGAACAGCGCGTAGTCGATGCCTACGCCGAGCCCGATCAGCAGGCCGAGCATGGGCGCGAAGTCGGCGATGGTCATGGCGTGGCCCAGCAGGCCGATGCCGGAGTAGGCGGTACCGACGCCGATCAGAGCGGTCGCGATGGGCAGCAGGGAGGCGGCCAGCGAGCCGAAGACGAGGAAGAGGACCACGGCCGCGACGGCCACGCCGACGGCCTCGGCGAGATGACCGCCCTGTGGCTGGGTGAGCCCGACGGCGCTGCCGCCCAGTTCCACCTGGAGGCCGGTGGTGCCGGCGGCCTTGGCGGTGTCGACGACCGCCTTGGCCTCGCCCTTGCTGATGTTCTCACTCGGCTGGTCGAAGGTGACCGTGGCGTATGCGGTGCGGCCGTCCCCGCTGATCTGGGCGCTGTGGCTGCCCTCGTAGGGGTTGGTGACGGAGGCGACGCCGGGCAGGTTCGCGATCCGGTCCAGGGTGCGGGTCATCGTCTGCTCGACGTCGGTGGCGCGCACACTGCCGGGGCTGGTGCGCCATACGACGCTGTCGCTGTCGCCGCCGAGACCGGGGAAGCCGTCCTGGAGCAACTGGGTGGCGCGGCCGGCCTCGGTGCCGGGGGCGTCGTAGTTGTTCGAGTACACGGACCCCGTGGCGGTGGCGGCAGCGGTGACGCCGGCGAAGGCGATCAGCCAGAGCAGGACGGTGAGGAGGCGGTGGCGTACACACCAGCGTGCGAGGGCTGCCACAGACGTGCTCCCTGGAGGTGGTTCGTGGATCTTTGACCGGGAACAGCCACTTAGGGAACTGAACAGTCCGCAAAGAACGAATGGGGATTAACCAACACTGTGGCAGCCGAAAGAGATCGTTTGTCGCTTTCGTGGGGTTAGTCACAGGAGTGCGACTCAACTCACAGGAACAAACGGATCGCCCCCCTTGCTCTATAAAGTTTGGATAAGCGCCAGGGGCGGTCCGTCTGTCGACGGACCGCCCCTGTGGACTGTTCTGCGGTTGTTTCCCAGCCCGCGGTCGTTACAGCCCGCGGTTGTTTCTCAGCCCTCGCCGACGCCCAGCTTCTGCAGGATCAGCTCCTTGACGCGGGCGGCGTCGGCCTGGCCGCGGGTGGCCTTCATGACCGCGCCGACCAGGGCACCGGCCGCGGCCACCTTGCCGCCGCGGATCTTGTCCGCGATGGCGGGGTTGCCGGCGATGGCCTCGTCGACGGCGGCGGTCAGCGCGCCCTCGTCGGAGACGACCTTCAGACCGCGCTTCTCGACGACCTCGTCCGGGGTGCCCTCGCCCGCGAGGACGCCCTCGATGACCTGGCGGGCCAGCTTGTCGTTCAGGTCTCCGGCGGCGACCAGCTTGGCGACGCGGGCCACCTGCTCGGGCGTGATCGGCAGGTCGTCCAGGGCCTTGCCGGACTCGTTCGCGTGACGGGCGAGTTCACCCATCCACCACTTGCGGGCGGAGGCCGAGTCGGCGCCCGCCTCGATGGTGGCGACGATCAGGTCCAGGGCACCGGCGTTGAGGATCGCCTGCATGTCGGTCGCGGAGATCCCCCACTCCTCCAGCAGCCGGCTGCGGCGCACGAGCGGCAGCTCCGGCAACGAGGCGCGCAGTTCCTCCACCCACTCGCGCGGGGGCGCGACGGGCACCAGGTCCGGCTCGGGGAAGTACCGGTAGTCCTCGGCCTCCTCCTTGGTCCGGCCCGAGGTCGTCGTGCCCGTGTCCTCGTGGAAGTGGCGGGTCTCCTGGATGATCGTGCCACCGCCGTCGAGCACGGCGGCGTGCCGCTGGATCTCGTACCGGGCCGCGCGCTCGACGGACCGCAGCGAGTTGACGTTCTTCGTCTCGGACCGGGTGCCGAACCTGTCCGCGCCCTTCGGCATCAGCGACAGGTTCACGTCACAGCGCATCTGGCCCATCTCCATCCGGGCCTCGGAGACGCCGAGCGCCCGGATGAGCTCGCGCAGCTCGCGGACGTATGCCTTCGCCACCTCGGGGGCGCGCTCACCGGCGCCGACGATCGGCTTGGTGACGATCTCGATCAGCGGGATGCCGGCGCGGTTGTAGTCCAGCAGGGAGTGGGACGCGCCGTGGATACGGCCGGTGGCGCCGCCGACGTGCGTCGACTTGCCGGTGTCCTCCTCCATGTGGGCGCGTTCGATCTCCACGCGGAAGGTCTCGCCGTCCTCCAGCTGTACGTCGAGGTAGCCGTTGAAGGCGATCGGCTCGTCGTACTGGGAGGTCTGGAAGTTCTTCGGCATGTCCGGATAGAAGTAGTTCTTCCGGGCGAAGCGGCACCACTCGGCGATCTCGCAGTTGAGCGCGAGACCGATCCTGACCGCGGACTCCACCCCGGTCGCGTTGACGACCGGGAGGGAGCCGGGCAGGCCGAGACAGGTGGGGCAGGTCTGCGAGTTCGGCTCGGCGCCGAGCGCCGTGGAGCAGCCGCAGAACATCTTGGTCTTCGTGCCGAGTTCGACATGGACCTCGAGGCCCATGACGGGGTCGTACGACGCCAGCGCGTCCTCGTACGACACCAGGTCGGTCGTGGTGGTCACGGTGAAACTTCCCTCTCAGCCCAGCAGGACGTCGTCGTCGCCCAGCCGCTTCAGCTCGCGGTAGAGGATCGCGAGGCCGGTGACGATGGCGGCGGCGGACACGGCCGCGTCGATCAGGCGCAGTGTGTCGTTCTCGACGCGGGCCTTCTTGGCCTGCTTCGCGACACTGATCGCGCCGAACGCGGTGGTGGCCATGGACAGGTACATACCGGACTTGGACTTCTTGAAGCCCTTGGCCTTGGACAGTGCCTTACTCACAGCGACGGAGCCTCCTCGAGAAGCGGGTGCCCCCACTTTTCCACGAAGGCGGCCTCGACGGCGGCGCCGACCTTGTACAGCCGGTCGTCCTTCAGCGCCGGGGCGATGATCTGGAGGCCGACCGGGAGGTTGTCCTCCGGGGCGAGACCGCAGGGCAGCGACATGGCGGCGTTGCCGGCCAGGTTGACCGGGATGGTGCACAGGTCCGCCAGGTACATCGCCATCGGGTCGTCGGCACGCTCGCCGATCGGGAAGGCGGTGGTGGGGGTCGTCGGCGACACCATCACATCGACCTGCTCGAACGACTTCTCGAAGTCGCGGGTGATGAGCGTACGGACCTTCTGCGCGGAGCCGTAGTACGCGTCGTAGTAGCCGGAGCTGAGGGCGTAGGTGCCCAGCATGATCCGGCGCTTCACCTCGGGGCCGAAGCCCGCCTCACGGGTGAGGGAGGTGACCTCCTCGGCCGAGTGCGTGCCGTCGTCGCCGACACGCAGGCCGTAGCGCAGGCCGTCGAAGCGGGCGAGGTTGCTGGAGCACTCGCTCGGGGCGATCAGGTAGTACGCGGCCAGCGCCAGGTCGAAGGACGGGCAGTCCAGCTCCACGATCTCGGCGCCCAGCTCCTTCAGGAGGTCGACGGCCTCGTCGAAGCGCTGCACCACACCGGCCTGGTAGCCCTCGCCGCGGAACTGCTTGACCACGCCGATGCGCATGCCCGCCACGCTGCCGTTGCGCGCGGCCTCCACGACCGGCGGTACCGGGGCGTCGATGGAGGTGGAGTCGAGCGGGTCGTGGCCGCCGATGACCTCGTGCAGGAGAGCGGCGTCCAGGACCGTACGGGCGCAGGGACCGCCCTGGTCGAGGGAGCTGGAGAAGGCGACCATGCCGTAACGGGAGACACCGCCGTAGGTCGGCTTGACGCCGACCGTGCCGGTGACGGCCGCCGGCTGGCGGATGGAGCCGCCGGTGTCCGTGCCGATGGCCAGCGGGGCCTGGAAGGAGGCGAGCGCGGCGCTGGACCCGCCGCCGGAGCCGCCGGGGATACGGGTGAGGTCCCAGGGGTTGCCGGTCGGCCCGTAAGCGCTGTTCTCGGTGCTGGACCCCATGGCGAACTCGTCCATGTTGGTCTTGCCGAGGATGATGACGTCGGCGTCCTTCAGCTTCCTGGTGAGCGTCGCGTCGTACGGCGGGATCCAGCCCTCGAGGATCTTGGAGCCTACGGTGGTGGGCACGCCCTTGGTGGTGAAGATGTCCTTCAGCGCGAGCGGCACGCCGGCCAGCGGGCCGAGCTTCTCACCGCGCTCGCGCTTCTCGTCCACGGCGCGGGCCTGCGCCAGCGCACCCTCGCGGTCGACGTGCAGGAAGGCGTGCACCTTCTCGTCGACGGCCTCGATACGGGCCAGGTGGGCCTCGGTGACCTCGACGGCGGTCAGCTCGCCGGAGGCGATCTTCTCGGCGGTCTCCGCGGCGGTGAGCCGGATGATGCTGTTCTTGTCCGTCATGGCGGGCTACTCCTCCCCCAGGATCTGCGGCACCTTGAAACGCTGCTGCTCCTGGGCAGGGGCGCCGGACAGCGCCTGCTCGGGGGTGAGCGAGGGACGGACCTCGTCCGCGCGCATGACGTTCGTCAGGGGCAGCGGGTGGGAGGTCGGCGGTACGTCTTGGTCGGCGACCTCGCTGACGCGGGCGACCGCGCCGATGATGTCGTCGAGCTGGCCGGCGAAGTGGTCAAGCTCTTCGGGCTTCAGCTCCAGACGCGCCAGCCGGGCGAGGTGGGCGACCTCCTCGCGCGTGATGCCAGGCATGCAGCGATCCTCTGGGGTGAGTGTGTGTGGTTTGGGCCCAATCCTATGGCGCGAGCCCGGGTGCCCGCGCATGGGTTTGGCCGCACCCGACCACGGCGGGGCCGCACAGACGCACGAGGGGTGAGCCCGCCCGCCTCCCACGCGGCCCACCGACCGCGCGGCTGGGGGGGGGCGCGGGGTGCTACTCGTCCGTGGCCGCCGCGGGAAGTGCGGCCCTCGGGCGTTGCCAGCCTCGGGCGCCTCGTGCCCGTAGCCACGCCGTCGTCTCGTCCGGCGGCATCGCGGCCGCGACCAGCCAGCCCTGGACCGCGTCGCACCGCAGGTCCCGCAGCCGCTCCCAGGTCTCGTCGTCCTCGACCCCCTCCGCGACGACGAGCAGGCCCAGCGAATGCGCCAGGTCCACCGTGCAGCGCACGATCTCCGCGTCCTCCGCGTCCACCGCGAGCCGCGCCACGAACGAACGGTCGATCTTCAGCTCGCTCACCGGCAGCCGCCGCAGATGGACCAGCGACGAATACCCCGTCCCGAAGTCGTCCAGCGACATCTTCACGCCGTGCCCGGCCAGCGCGGCCAGCGTGTCCGCGGCCCGCTGCGGGTCCTCCAGGAGCACATGCTCCGTGATCTCCAGTTGCAGCGCCCCCGGTGGGACCCCGTGCCGCGCCAGCCGCGCGGCCACCGCGCCCGCGAAACCGGGCGTGTGTACGTCCCGGGGCGATACATTTACGGCCACCGGGACCCGCAGCCCCTGTGCCCGCCAGCGCGCCACCTGTCCGAGCGCCGTCTCGAGCACGTACTCCGTCAGGTGCGGCATCAGCCCCGACGACTCCGCGATCGCGATGAACTCGTCCGGCGGCACCTTCCCGCGCTCGGGGTGCACCCACCGCACGAGCGCCTCCAGCCCGGCGACCTGCCCGTCGAAGCGCACCTTGGGCTGGTAGTGCAGCTCCACCTCGTGGGCGTCCAGCGCGCGTCGCAGATCCCCCAGCAGCCCGAGCCGGTCCGGGGTGTTGGAGTCCCGCTTGGACTCGTACACCTCGACCCCCGTACGGTCCCGCTTCGCCTGGTACATCGCGACATCCGCCCGCTGCAACAGCCCCTCCGCGTCCAGCGCGTGCTCGGGGAAGACGGCGACCCCGGCGCTGGCCTCCAGAACCAGCGTGAGTCCGTCGAGGTCGAGCGGGGAGCCGAGCGCGGCGACCAGGTTGCGGGCCGCCCGTGACGCGGACGTCGTGGAGTCCGCGACGGGCAGTAACACGGCGAACTCGTCCCCTCCGAGGCGCGCCGCCTCCGCCCCGCGCGGCAGCGCGAGGCGCAGCCGCTCGGCTATCTGCAGGAGCAGCCGGTCGCCGGCGAGATGACCGAGCGTGTCGTTCACCGACCGGAAGCGGTCGAGGTCGATCAGCATCAGGGCGGCCCGCGCGCCGATCCGCTCGGCGTCGTCGAGCGCCGCCCAGGTGCGCTCCAGCAGCCACTGCCGGTTGGGCAGTCCGGTCAGCGGGTCGCGCAGCTGTTCCTCGGCCCGGGCCCGGGCTATCCACAGGGTGGAGTCCAGCGCGATGAGCGGGATGGCGAACAGGGGCAGCAGGACGGGAAGCGCGACGGCGACGACGCAGATCAGCGGGGCGATACCGAGCAGGGCGACGGCGAGGATTCCCTGCCTGACCAGGGCGGAGCGGGCGACCGTGGGCAGTCCTCCGGCCCGTGGCACCTGGAGGTACCACAGCAGCAGCCGGGTCACCACGAGGTACGCGGCGGCGACGAGGACGACCTGGGGCGCGGTGTAGAGGGTCCAGCTCTGCGGAATCCAGGGGTCCTCGATGGTCGGGACGCGTCCGAAGACGGCGAGGACGAGCGCTCCGGCGCCGATGCCGAGGAGGTCGACCGCGCCCTGCAGGGCGCCCTGGCGCCGGCGGCCGGGCCGGGCCGCGCCGACCAGCGCTACGACGGTGAGGCTGACCATTCCGGCGGGCACCCAGCCGTACAGCAGCAGGACGGCGAGCGTGAGGGCGGCGCCGGAACCCGTGCCGCCCCACCAGCGCACGCGGCCGAGCGCGACCAGATGACCGACGATGATGCCGGTGAGCACGGCCAGGGACCAGCCGACGGTGCCGGACGGGAAGAGCGCGTGGTGCGCGTCGAACGCACGGTAGAGGCCGGCGCCGAGGACACCGACGGCCGCGGCGACGACCGCCCTGGGCAGCACGGGCCGGGACCCCTCCCCCTCGCCGTCCGGACCGGGCGGGCCGGGCGGCAGCCCGGCGGGCAGCGGACGGGGGCCGGGGGCGGCGGCCTGGGCGGGGATGACGGCCGGGAGGTTCCCCGGGGGGACTTGGGGGCGGTCCGCGGGGCCCGCCGCAGCCGTGATGCCCGGGAGCAGCGTGCCCGGCGCGATGCCCGGGCCGTGCGTGCGGCGCGGTGTCCGCGCGGTGCGGCGGCACACCCTCCAGGCGCCGGACATCCGGCGTAGGCGCAGCCGTGAGTCCGAGGGGGCGCTCTCGGTCGGTTCCATTCCCGTCCCTCTCACAGCCGGCGGTGCCCACGCCACGCGGCCCGCTGCCCGACGAACCGTCAACGGCACCGCGTCTGAAAACCCACCACGCGTCCGGGCACGGCAGGCGCACACCTCAACAGTAGGCCGCAGAAGGCTTTCACGGGCAGCGGTCGTCGACGGTTGCCCGAATACAACCCGGCCACCCTATGCATCTGATATGCGCAGAACGGGTGGCCTTCAACCACTACTCCCCAATCGGAAGGGCCACTTCCGTCGCCGCGTCCGGTCCCTGCTCCAACAGGACGGTGAATCCGTCCTCGTCGAGCACGGGGACCTTCAACTGCATGGCCTTGTCGTGTTTCGATCCCGGGTTCTCACCGACGACGACGAAGGACGTCTTCTTCGAGACGGAACCGGTCACTTTCGCTCCGCGGCTCTGCAGGGCGTCCTTGGCTCCGTCGCGGGTGAAGTGTTCGAGCGTGCCGGTGACGACGACGGTGAGTCCCTCCAGCGGGCGCGGGCCCTCGTCCTTTGCCGATCCCTCGTCCTCCATACGGACGCCCGCGGCCCTCCACTTGCGGATGATCTCGCGGTGCCAGTCCTCGGCGAACCACTCCTTGACGGAGCGCGCGACGATCTCCCCCACACCGTCCGTGTTCTTCAGCTCCTCCTCGGTGGCCTGGTCGATGCGGTCGATGGAGCGGAAGGCACGGGCCAGGGCCTCGGCCGCGACCGGGCCCACATGACGGATCGACAGACCGGTCAGGACACGCGCGAGCGGGCGCTGCCTGGCGGCCGCGATGTTCTCCAGCATCGCGAGGGCGTTCTTCTTGGGTTCGCCCTGCTGGTTGGCGAAGACCGTGGCGATCTTCTCCTCGCCCGTTTTCGGGTCGCGCTTGGGCAGGCCACTGTCCTGGTCCAGGACGTACGCCTTGATGGGCAGCAGCTGTTCGACGGTGAGGTCGAAGAGGTCGCCCTCGTCCCTCAGTGGCGGCTCGGTGGGCTCCAGCGGCTTGGTGAGGGCGGCGGCTGCCACGTATCCGAAGTGCTCGATGTCCAGCGCCTTGCGGCCGGCCAGATAGAACAGACGCTCGCGCAGCTGGGCCGGGCAGGTCCGCGCGTTCGGGCAGCGGAGGTCGACGTCCCCCTCCTTCATGGGCCGCAGCGGCGTACCGCACTCGGGGCACTCGGACGGCATCACGAACTCGCGCTCGGTGCCGTCCCGCAGGTCGACGACCGGGCCGAGGATCTCCGGGATGACGTCACCGGCCTTGCGTAGCACGACCGTGTCGCCGATGAGCACGCCCTTGGCCTTGACGACGTCCTGGTTGTGCAGGGTGGCGAACTCGACCTCGGAGCCCGCGACCGTGACCGGCTCGACCTGCGCGTACGGTGTGACCCTGCCCGTACGGCCCACGCCCACGCGGATGTTGACGAGCTTGGTGTTGACCTCCTCGGGCGCGTACTTGTACGCGATCGCCCAGCGCGGGGCGCGCGAGGTGGATCCCAGGCGTCCCTGGAGGGGGATCTCGTCGAGCTTGACGACGACCCCGTCGATCTCGTGCTCCACGGAGTGGCGGTGCTCACCGAAGTAGGCGATGAACTCGCGTACGCCGTCGAGGTCGTCGACCACCTTGTTGTGCTTGGCGGTGGGCAGACCCCAGGAGTGCAGCAGGTCGTACGCCTGGGAGAGACGGGTGAGACCGTCCTCGAAGCCTGCCAGGGCGCCGATGCCGTGCACCACCATGTGCAGCGGGCGGGTGGCCGTGACGCGCGGGTCCTTCTGCCGCAGGGAACCCGCCGCCGCGTTGCGCGGGTTGGCGAAGGGCTTGTCGCCGCCCTCGACCAGACGGGCGTTGAGCTCCTCGAACTTCTCCATCGGGAAGTAGACCTCGCCCCGGATCTCCACGAGGTCGGGGACGCGGTCACCCTTGAGGCGGTCCGGAATCTCCGCGATCGTACGGACATTGGGGGTGATGTCCTCGCCGGTGCGGCCGTCTCCGCGGGTCGCCGCGCGTGTGAGGCGGCCGTGCTCGTAGGTGAGGTTGACCGCGAGGCCGTCGACCTTCAGCTCGCACAGGAAGTGGTAAGCGGAGGTGCCGACCTCCTTGGCGACCCGGTCGGCCCAGGCTGCGAGCTCCGCGTCGTCGAAGGCGTTGTCGAGGGAGAGCATCCGCTCGCGGTGCTCGACGGCCGTGAACTCCGTCTCGTACGCCCCCGCGACCTTCTGTGTGGGAGAGTCGGGGGTGCGCAGCTCGGGATACTGCTCCTCGAGCGTCTCCACGGCGCGCATGAGCCGGTCGAACTCCGCGTCGCTGATGACGGGAGCGTCCTTCACGTAGTACCGGAAGCGGTGCTCCTCGATCTGCTCAGCGAGCTGCGCGTGCTGCTCCCGCGCCTCGGCGGGCACCGTCGTCTCCGCTTGCTTGTCGCCGGCCACCGTGTTGTCCTCCCGTTACTCTGGGTTGTCCGCGAGGGATCTCGCCGCCCGGACGCAGTGGGCGAGCGCCCTGCGGGCGTACTCCGGGGAAGCGCCCGCGAGCCCGCACGTCGGGGTGACCGTGACCGCCTCCGCGAGAAGCCCCGGACGCAGGCCCAGCCTGCGCCACAGCGTCCTGACACCCATGACGCTACCGGCAGGGTCTGACAATGGGCCGTCCGTGCCCGGCACGATCCCGGCGAAGAGCCGGGTACCTCCTTCCACCGCCTCCCCGATCGCCTCGTCGTCACGCTCGGTGAGGAGCGAGAGGTCGAAGGAGACGGCGGCGGCACCCGCCCGGCGCAGCAGGGCGAAGGGCACGTCCGGTGCGCACGAGTGGACGACGACCGGGCCGTCCGCGTGCGCCGCGACGACGTCCCGCAGCGTGGACTCGACGATCTGCCGGTCGACGGCGCGGTGCGTCCGGTAGCCGCTGGCGGTCCTCACCTGCCCGCGCAGTACCGCGGTCAGGGACGGCTCGTCGAGCTGGAGGACCGGCAGGGCACCCGGTACGCGGCGCCGCACCTCCTCGAGATGGAGCCGCAGCCCCTCCGCGAGGGAGGCGGCGAGATCGCGGCAGGCGCCGGGGTCGGAGAGCGTGGCCTCGCCGTTCCTCAGCTCCAGGGCCGAGGCGAGCGTCCAGGGACCCACCGCCTGCACCTTCAGCGGCCCCTCGTACCCCTGGGTGAACTCCTCCAGGGCGTCCAGGTCCTCGCCCAGCCAGGAGCGGGCCCGCCGGGTGTCCCGCCCGGGCCGGTCCCCGAACCGCCAGCCGCTGGGTTCCACGCGCGCGTACAGGTCGACGAGCATCCCGGCGGTCCGCCCGATCATGTCCGCGCCGGGTCCCCGGGCGGGCAGCTCGGCAAGGAACGGGAAGTCCTCGAGGCTTCCGGTGACGGTCTTGGCGGCCTCCCGGGCGTCCTCGCCGGGCATGGACCCGATGCCGGTGGCGCCACCGAACCTGAACAGGCTGTTTTCACTCACCGGTGCAGCCTAGGCCCTCCGGGGGCGAGGGCGTCCCTGGCGCCGGTCCCTCCGTGGGGCGCCCGGTCGCGGGCCGCCACACCGGGGGCTCCGCCCCCAGACCCGGCGGTGCCAGGGCTACGCCCCCGGCCGCACCGTCAGGTCGTTGACCTCGGCGTCCCTCGGCAGGTCCAGGCACATCAGGATCGTCGTCGCGACCGACTCCGGGTCGATCCATCCGGACGGTGCGTACGGCTTGCCCTCCTGCTGGTGGACCTTGGCCTGCATGGGGGTCGCGGTGCGGCCGGGGTAGACCGAGGTGACCCGGACGCCGCCGGCGTGCTCCTCCTGGCGCAGGGAGTCCGCGAGGGCCTTCAGGCCGTGCTTGGAGGCCGCGTACGCCGACCACTGCGCGTGCGCGTTCAGGCCCGCGCCGGAGTTCACGAACAGGACGTGGCCCCGCGAGGCGCGCAGCTGGGGCAGAAAGTGGCGGGTCAGCTCGGCGGGGGCGATCAGGTTGACGTTCAGCTGGTGGCGCCAGGACTTGGGGGTCAGCTCGCTCACCGAGCCGAGATCGACCACACCCGCGATGTGCAGCAGGGAGTCCACCCGGTCCGGCAGGGTCTGGTGGGAGAACGCCCAGGACAGCTTGTCCGGGTCGGCCAGGTCGCCCACCAGGGTCGTCGCCCCGGGGAACTCGGCGGCGAGTTCCTTCGCCCTGCCCGCGTCGCGCGCGTGGAGCACGAGATCGTCCCCGCGCGCGTGCAGGCGACGGGCCACGGCCGCGCCGATGCCGGAACCCGCTCCGGTGATCACATGAGTAGCCATGTCCGCCATGCTCGCACCCGGGTGCTAGCGGATCCCGAGCGGCTCCTCCAGATACGCCAGCGCACCCACCGGTTCCTCCGCGAAGAACACCAGCTCCGTGAGCGGGCGCGGCAGGAAGCCCTCGTCATCCATGCGCCGGAACTGCTCCTTGAGGCCGTCGTAGAAACCCGCCGTGTTCAGGAGGACGACCGGCTTGTCGGTGTGCCCGTGCTTCTTCAGCTCCAGGATCTCGGTCGCCTCGTCGAGCGTCCCGGTCCCGCCGACCATGATCACGACCGCGTCGGCCTTCTCCAGGAGCAGCCTCTTGCGCTCGGCGAGGTCCTCGGCGACCACCATCTCGTCGGTGCCCGCCCGGGCCTTGGCCGCCAGGAACCGTACGGAGACGCCCACGAGCCTGCCGCCGGCCTCCTGCGCCCCGTCGGCGACCACCTTCATGAGACCGACGTCGGAGCCGCCCCATACGAGGGTGTGCCCGCCCTTGGCCAGCAGTTCCCCGAACTCACGCGCGGGACGTGTGTAGCGGTCGGCGAGATCGGCGGCGGAGAGGAAGACGCAGATATTCATCCTGCAACCGTACGCGGGAAGAACCGGGGCCCCGCGCACGCTGTTCAGGTATGGCCGAAGGACACACGATCACCATCGAGCAAGGCGACCGGCACGTGCGCGTGGTGCACGGCGGACAGGTCCTGGCGGAGAGCGACCGCGCCCTCGTATTGCGCGAGACCGGTTGTCCCGCTCGGTACTACATCCCCGCCGAGGACGTCCGCACGGACCTCCTGACCCCGTCCGAGACCCACACCCACTGCCCCTTCAAGGGGACGGCGTCGTACTGGTCGCTGCCGGACGCGGCGGACCTCGTGTGGGCGTACCCCGACCCGAAGCCGGATGTCGCCCGGATCAAGGACCACCTCTGCTTCTACGAAGTGGAGGTGTCGTGAGGGACTAATCCCGCGCCCTGGGGCAGTCTCACAGACATGGACAAGCAGACCATGTCGCGCGACGGCACCCGCATCGCGTACGAACGCACCGGACAGGGCCCGGCGGTCATCCTGGTGAGCGGCGCGATGTCCACGGGCGCCACGGTGGCGCCCCTGGCCGCGCGCCTCTTGGACCGCTTCGGTGTCATCGTGTACGACCGCAGGGGCCGCGGCGAGAGCGGCGACACCGGCCCGTACGCGGTGGCCCGCGAGGTCGAGGACCTCGCGGCGCTCATCGACGCGGCGGGCGGCGAGGCCTCGCTCTACGGCGTCTCGTCCGGCGGCGCGCTGGCGCTCGAGGCGGCGGCGAGCGGGCTGCCGGTGCGCCGGGTGGCCGTCTACGAGACGCCGTACGCCGACTACGGGGGCGGTGAGCCGGAACGCGCGGAGTACACCGAGAATCTCACCGAGGCGCTCGAGCAGGGCCGGCGCGGGGACGCGGTGGAGCTGTTCCTGCGGCTCACCGGCCTGTCTCCCGAGGTGATCACGAGCGCCCGCCAGTCCCCCATGTGGGCGGACATGGAGGCGATCGCGCCGACCCTCGCCTACGACAACGCGGTGATGGGCGACGGACTCGTGCCCCGGGAGCGGCTGGCCTCGATCACCGTCCCCCTGCTGTCCGCCGCGGGCGGCGCGAGTCCCGAGTGGCTGCGCAGGGCGGCCGAGGCGGTCGCCCAGGCGGCACCCCGGGGCACGTACCGCACGCTGAAGGACCAGAACCACATGGTGGAGCCCCAGGTGCTCGCTCCGGTGCTGGCGGAGTTCTTCGGGAGTTAGTGCCCCGGCAGGCGACGTTTGCCCGTCAAGGAGCGGCGTCCGGTGCGTGCTCTGGTAGGTGCGCCGATGGGGGCACCGACCGCGCGAGAGAAGTCGAGCGTGGGGGAGCGTGCCGGGCGTCGCGACGGGGCGAACGGTGCCTTTTGGGGCACTGGTGCCCGGGGGTCATGCCACCGCGGTCGTCGCGCGCGTCGTCGACGCGATCGTCGCGGAACCCACCACGCGCGTGCCGTCGTACAGGACGATCGCCTGGCCGGGGGCGACGCCGCGGACGGGCTCGTCGAAGGTGACCCGCAGCTCGCCGCCGACGAGTTCCGCGGTGACCTCGCTCTCGCCGCCGTGGGCGCGCAGCTGGGCCGTGTAGGCGCCGGGGCCGGCCGGGGCGGTGCCGCACCAGCGGGGCTTGACGGCGGTCAGGGCACTGACGTCCAGGCCGGACGCCGGGCCCACCGTCACGGTGTTGGTGACCGGCGAGATGTCGAGGACGTAGCGCGGCTTACCGTCGGGCGCCGGGGTGCCGATCCTGAGGCCCTTGCGCTGGCCGATCGTGAAGCCGTAGGCGCCCTCGTGCGTGCCCACCTTGCTGCCGGACTCGTCGACGATGTCGCCCTCGGTCTTGCCGAGCCGCTTGGCCAGGAAGCCCTGGGTGTCGCCGTCCGCGATGAAGCAGATGTCGTGCGAGTCGGGCTTCTTGGCGACCGCGAGGCCCCGGCGCTCGGCCTCTGCGCGGATCTCCTCCTTGGTGGTGACCGTGTCGCCGAGCGGGAACATCGCGTGGGCCAGCTGCCTCTCGTCGAGCACACCGAGGACGTACGACTGGTCCTTGGCCATGTCGGAGGCGCGGTGCAGCTCGCGGGTGCCGTCGTCGAGGGTGACGACCTTCGCGTAGTGGCCCGTGCAGACGGCGTCGAAGCCGAGCGCGAGGGCCTTGTCGAGCAGCGCCGAGAACTTGATCTTCTCGTTGCAGCGCAGGCACGGGTTGGGGGTCCGTCCGGCCTCGTACTCGGCGACGAAGTCCTCGACCACGTCCTCGCGGAACCGCTCGGCGAGGTCCCAGACGTAGAACGGGATGCCGATGACGTCCGCGGCGCGGCGGGCGTCGCGCGAGTCCTCGATGGTGCAGCAGCCGCGCGCGCCCGTGCGGAACGACTGCGGGTTCGCGGACAGCGCGAGGTGGACGCCGGTCACGTCGTGACCCGCTTCGGCGGCGCGGGCGGCGGCGACGGCGGAGTCGACTCCGCCGGACATGGCGGCGAGGACGCGGAGGGGGCGCTGCGGGGTGTCAGTCATAGCCCTTCAAGAGTACGGGGCATCCGGCGCCGCGAGCTCGCGAGTATCCGTTGAGGCGGGACGAGGCCGCTATCCGTTGAGACGGGAAGAGGCCGCTCAGGTCAGCCCGGCGCTGCGCGCACGCTCCACCGCGGGGCCGATCGCCTTCGCGACGGCCTCCACGTCCGCCTCCGTGGAGGTGTGGCCGAGGGAGAAGCGGAGGGTGCCGCGGGCGAGGTCCGGGTCGGCGCCGGTGGCGAGCAGCACATGGCTCGGCTGGGCCACCCCGGCGGTGCAGGCGGAGCCCGTGGAGCACTCGATGCCCTGCGCGTCCAGCAGCAGGAGCAGGGAGTCGCCTTCACAGCCGGGGAAGGTGAAGTGGGCGTTGGCGGGGAGCCGGTCCACCGGGTCCCCGCCGAGGATGGCGTCCGGGACCGCCGTACGGACGGCGCCGACCAGGGCGTCGCGCAGGGCGCCGATCTCCCGGGCGAACCACTCGCGCTGCTCGGAGGCGAGCCGTCCGGCAACCGCGAAGGAGGCGATGGCCGGTACGTCGAGGGTGCCGGAGCGCACATGGCGCTCCTGACCGCCGCCGTGCAGCACGGGTACCGGGCTGTACTCGCGGCCGAGGACCAGCGCGCCGATGCCGTACGGGCCGCCGATCTTGTGGCCTGAGACCGTCATGGCGGCGAGGCCGGAGGCCTCGAAGTCGACCGGAACCTGGCCGAAGGCCTGGACCGCGTCCGCGTGCAGCGGGATGTCGAACTCGCCCGCCGCGTCGGCGAGTTCACGGACCGGCATGACCGTGCCGATCTCGTTGTTGGCCCACATGACCGTGGCCAGGGCGACATCGCCGGGGTTACGGGCGATGGCTTCGCGCAGGTCCTCCGGGCGGACGCGGCCGCTGGAGTCGACGGGCAGGTACTCGACCGTGGCGCCCTCGTGTTCGCCGAGCCAGTGCACCGCGTCGAGGACCGCGTGGTGTTCGACGGGGCTGGCCAGGACCCGGGTGCGGGCCGGGTCGGCGTTGCGGCGGGCCCAGTACAGACCCTTGACGGCGAGGTTGTCGGCCTCGGTGCCACCGGAGGTGAAGACGACCTCGCTGGGGCGGGCGCCGAGGGCTTCGGCGAGGGTCTCGCGGGCCTCTTCGACGGTACGCCTCGCGCGGCGGCCGGATGCGTGCAGCGAGGAGGCGTTGCCGGTGACTGCCAACTGGGCGGCCAGTGCCTCTGCCGCCTCGGGGAGCATCGGGGTGGTCGCGGCGTGGTCGAGGTATGCCATGGTGGGCCAATTCTATGGCCGACCGTTTTCCCTGCGGATCGCGGCCCGATCGAGGACCGCGGCACAGCCGAGCCGCGCCGCCCCTAGAAGCTCCAGGAGACCGTGTGGTCCATCTGCATCACGGTCACCAGGACCACCAGGTCCGCGATCCCGAGGCCGAGGCCGAGGTAGGCGCGGCCACGGCGCGTGGTGCCGCGCCACAGCGCCACGACGGCCAGGGCGATGGCGATGGGGCCCAGGAAGACATTGAGGACCAGCAGGCCGAGGAGGCCCAGGATGAAGGACGCCACGGCCATGCCCTCGGCATCGCGCGTGCCGGTGCGGCGGGCCGGGGCCGTGACGCTCTCCTCGGCCGGAGCCGCGGTGCGCTCGTCGACCGGGGCCGTGGCGCTCTCGTCGGCCGGGGCCGTGGTGCGCTCGTTGCGTGTCGCGATGAGGTTCATGATGCGGTCATCTCCCGACGGTCGGATGGCGTACGGAGATCAGTGGGCCGAGGTGTGCCGCCGTCGCCCGTGCCGCTCGCGGACAGCGAAGATCACGAGCCATACGGCGATGCCGGCCGCGGCCACGAGGGTGACGGGCAGCGGGGCGTGGGCCACGGTGCCGAGGACGGTCCCCAGCAGCAGTAGTGCGGCGACGAGGAACAGCATGGGATGAGATCCCCCTCCGAGATGTCTCTCGTGACGATTCGGCGAACGGTTGTGGTTACACTCGTTCACTGACTTCCCAGTCTAACGCGTTCCATGGCTTTTCAATTCCAGCGAACAGTTGTTAACTGCATGGCATGAGTCACACCCTCGGCATCCGGCAGGCCCAGAAGCAGAAGACCCGCCAGGCGCTCCTGGACGCGGCGCTCGGGCTGCTGGAGGAGCAGAGCCTGAGCAGCCTCGGTCTGCGCGAGGTCACCCGCGCGGTGGGCGTCGCCCCCACCGCCTTCTACCGGCACTTCCGGTCGACCGCGGACCTCGGCGTGGCGCTGGTCGAGGAGGCCCTCGGCAGCCTCCACCCGATGATCGCGTCCACGGTCACCGCGGACGGCGACAGCGACGAACGCATCGTGCGCGCCGTCGACCTGATCGCCCGTCACGTCGACGCGTACCCCGCGCACGTGCGGTTCATCGCGCGAGAGCGGCACGGCGGCGTCCAGCCGGTGCGCGCGGAGATCCGGCGTCAACTGGCGCGGTTCGCCGAGGAGGTGGCGGCCGCGCTGGCGGGGCACCCCGAGTCCGAGGGATGCAGCAAGGAGGAGCTCCTGATGCTCGCCGGGCTGTACGTCGACCAGATGCTGGCGACGGCCTGCCAGTTCCTCGAGGCGCAGGAGGGGCCCGCCGACGAGCGGGACCAGGTGGCCAGAATGGCGATCCAGCGGCTGCGTCTGATCAGCATCGGCCGCCATCACTGGAAGGCGTAGACCGCCCGCGGGGCACCGGAGAGCCGCCCCGGGGGGGCGCCGGAGGAGGACGGTCGGCAGGCCGGGCCGGCACTACTGGGAACTGGCCTTCGAAGGAAGCAGATGTCACTTTCTCCGCCGCAGTCTCACCCGTGTCAACTTCCAGGTCACCGGCTTCGGCGCCGCGTGCGCGTCCGGCAGTGCCGGTCAGCCGCGGTGGTTCGCCGACTCCTCCAGTCGCTCGACCAGTTCGGCAGCCATGGCCTTGATGGTTTCCAGCCCTTCGCGCCCCCACGGCTGTGGGTCCTGGTCGACCACGCAGATGGTGCCCAGCACCACGCCGGTGCTGTCTATCAGCGGTGCGCCCAGGTAGGAGTGGACGCCGATCGCGTCGACCACCGGGTTGCCGGCGAACCGGGGGAAGTCCCGGATGTCCTCCAGCACCAGCGCCCGGCGGCGCTTGACCACGTGCGGGCAGATGCCCATGTCGATGTCGCGGGGCATGACGCGGCCGGGCACCGGTTCCTCCAGCAACGGCGGCCCCACATGAGCCGTGGTGTCCTGCGCGGCGCTGTACAACCCCGCGAAGTACTGGCGGTCTGCGTCGAGGAAGAAGTTGACCCCGGCGTAGCAGCCGCCGGTGCGTTGTGCCAGCTCCCGTGCGAAGGCGTCGAGTTCGGCGTCCGGACGGGCATCGATGCCCAGCTCGCGCAGCCGCTCGGAACGGGCGCGCACCTGTGGGTCCTCCGGGGGGAGGAGCAGATGGCGCAGGGCGATCCCGGACTCAGGCCCGGACGGTGGGTTGGTCTGTGTCGCTGCCATGGGAACTCCTTGTCGTGATCAGATGCTGAACCAGATCGAGCAGCACGCCTATGCCCGACTTCTGGACGCGGGCGTCGCACAGCACCACCGGCACCTCCTGCCTGAGGTCGAGCGCGGTCCGCACCTCCTCCCCGCGGTAGCGGTGAGCCCCGTCGAACTCGTTCACGGCGACGACGAAGGGGATGCCGCGCCGCTCGAAGAAGTCCACCGCCGCGAAGGAGTGCTCCAGCCTGCGGGTGTCGGCGAGTACCACCGCCCCGAGCGCTCCCTCGGAGAGTTCGTCCCACATGAACCAGAAGCGCTCCTGCCCGGGCGTGCCGAACAGGTACAGGACGTGGGACGGACTGAGCGTGATCCGGCCGAAGTCCAAGGCCACCGTGGTGGTGGCCTTGTTCTCCACTCCGTCCAGTCGGTCCGTGGCCGCGCTGACGGCGGTCAGCATCTCCTCGGTGCTCAGCGGCTCGATCTCGCTGAGCGCGTTGACGAAGGTGGTCTTTCCCACGCCGAACCCGCCGGCGATCAGCACCTTGACGCCCACCGGCAGGACGTCGGCGGGCAGCGGGTCACAGTCGTTTGAGGAGGCCATCGCGTATCGCTTCCAGGAGGTCTCGATCAGGTCGTGCGGAGTGGCCCGTGGGCGCCGGGCGGGTATCACCAGCGACCACCGCTCCTCCCTCGGCCAGATCGGACAGCAGTACCTTGACCACGGCGGCGGGCACCTGCATCCGGGCCGCGACCTCGGCGACGCTCACGGGCTGTTCGCACAGCGCCAGCACCTGCGCGTGCTCCAGGCCGAAAACGCCCTGCGTCTGGGCGCCGGTGGCCCGCACCGTGGTCACCAGTGTGAAGTGGGACGTGGCCCGGGTCCGGCCGTCGCTCACCGTGTAGGGACGGACCAGCCGCCCGGCCGCTTCGTCGAGCTGCGGTCCGTCTGGGAGGACCGGCGTCATCGGTCACCCCACCGGGTGCCGGGGCGGTGTGGCCAGGTGCGGACGCACGCTCTTCACCATCATGCCCATCTCGTAGCCCAGTACCGCCGCGTCCGCATCGCGTCCGGCCAGCACCGCCAGCACCGCGCCCTGCCCGGCGGACGAGACGAACAGCAGCGAGGTGCTGAGCTCCGTCACGATCTGTCGCACGTCACCGCCGTCGTCGAAGTGCCGGCCCGCGCTGCGCGCCAACGAGTACAGCCCACTGGCGAGCGCGGCCAACTGGTCCGCGGCGTCCTTGTCGAGCCCTTCCGCTGCCTTCACCAGCCCGTCCGAGGACAGCAGCAACGCGCTTCGGGTGTGCGGCACCCGGTTCACCAGACCCGTCAACAGCCAGGAAAGGTCTTCGCTCGCCACGATGGTGTACTCCTATTCGGCAGAAGGAAACGTTCGCTGTACGGACCCTGGGCCTTCAGGGCGGCTGCGGCCATCAGCGCGTCTCCGCTTCCTCGGCCCTGCGTAGTCCGGTCTGGAATGCGGCCATGAGGCCGGGGTCGTGTTCGATGTCCTCGGCAGCACCGGCGCCGCCGACCGGTTGCGGCACTCCGGCGGCGTGGTCCTGACGGCGGCGCTGAGGCAGCCGCGGGCGGCCGTCCTCGCCGTCGGAGGGGGCCGGGGCGGGCCCGGGTGCGGAATCTGACACGCTCGGATCCGCGACGACGGTCGTCTCCCTCGCCGGGAGGTCCACCGCCTCGGTCTCCGTCCGGTCGTGCGGCTCCGCCTCGGGGGCCGGGACGGTGTGGGGCGCCGGCGCCGACGCTGCCGGCTGCGGACCGAGCAGTGCCTCGGGCAGCACCATGACGGCCTGTGTGCCGCCGTAGACGTTGCTCTGCAACTGCACGGCGATGTCGTGTCGCTGAGCCAGGACGGAGACCACGTACAGGCCGATCCGGCCGTCTTGCAGCAGTTCGCCCAGCGCAACCTTGTCGGGTGCGCTCAAGACGGTGTTCATCTGACCGCGCTCGGCCGGGGACATGCCCAGGCCCCGGTCCTCGACCTCGATCGCCACCCCGGCGGCGACGGGCTCCACCCGTACGTGCACGGTGGTCTGGGGCGCTGAGAAGACCGTCGCGTTCTCCAGCAGCTCGGCCAGCAGATGGACGACGTCGACCACGGCGTGGCCGCTGACCGATCCCTCGACGGGCGGGACCAGCTTGACCCGGGCGTACTGGTCGATCTCGGCGACGGCGGAACGCAGTACGTCGGTCAGGCTGACGGGGCGGGTCCACTGGCGGTGGGTGTTCGCGCCGCCGAGCACGGCCAGGTTCTCGGCGTAGCGGCGGATCCGGGTGGACAGGTGGTCCACCCGGAACAGCCCCTTGAGCAGGTCGGGGTCCTCGACCTCGTTCTCCAGGTCGTCCAGCAGGCCGATCTCGCGGTGCACCAGGGACTCCAGACGGCGCGCCAGGTTGGCGAACACCTCGAACTGCTCCAGCCGGGAGTGGTGTTCCGTGCCGATCGCGGAGGCGGCGGTCTCCAACAGGGCTGCCTCCGCCTCGTGCCGGGCCACGGCGATCTCGAATCCGAGGCGGGAGAGTTCGTCCGGGCCGGTCTGCGGCGGGAGTTCCGGCCGGCCCCGCACAGGGCGCTCCCCGGCCCGCAGCCGACGGCACAGCGACTCCAGTTCGGCTCTGCCCTCGGCTGTGGCACGGGTCAACTCGGTCAGCTCGGCACGGTTTCGGTCGGCTGCGCGGGACAGCTCCTCCCAGTGCTCGGTGACTGCTCGTGCTTCCGCCGAAGCCCGCATGCCCGCGATCGCGGCCGCCATGGTCCCGATGAGCGCAACGCCGCCGAACACAGCGCCCTGGTACGCCTGGTCCAGGTGGCCATCGCCGACCAGCGCGGTGGCCACCGCACCCGTCACGGCGACCACGCTCGGCGGCAGGACGGACGACAGCACCAGACGCCGTCTCAAGGACCCGGCCGGCGACTCGGCCGTCACACGGGGCCTCACGGGCGACGCCGGCCGGTCGTCCGGCGGCATGGAAGGATCAGGCATAGCAGTCCTCGGACAGTACGATGATCAGGCCGAGCGCGCACGTTATCGCGCACCAGGACCCCGGTGTCAGCCCCTGGCGCGTAGAGAAATCGAACCGTTGTACTTTGAACGTACACGAAGCGCCCGTCCCGGACTTGCGCCGGCCCCCGTTACGGGACGAGATCCTCCTCGGCTGTCCGCAGTGCGGCGACGGGGCTCGACGCGACGCCCGCCGGGGACGCCGCATCCCGTTCGCCCGGTCAGTCCGCGGTGGGTACCGGTGTCTCCTGCTCCGCCGCCGGCGACGCCTGCGTGATCACTTCGGAGCGCCGCCGATCGCACGTCGCCCCCTCCCGGCATCGGGCCGATCTCGTACTCGACGAACGATGCCGACAACCGACCTGCTGACTGCGGTCGGCCACCTGGTCGGCGCGCATCTGTCGGCTCAGCCCAGCCGGACCCGGGCCAGCTGACGGGACTGCGCGACCAGGCGGTCCCGGCTGTCCCAGACCTCGGCGTCCTCCTCCAGGAAGCCGCCGGCGAGATTGCGCGTGGTGATCGACACCCGCAGCGGCCCGGGCGCCGGACGGCACCGCACATGCACGGTCAGCTCGACGGTGGGCACCCAGCCGGAGATACCGAGCTCGAAGGCGGTGGGCGGCAGCGCGTCCACCGCGAGGAGCAGTGACAGCGGGTCGGCGTCGCGTCCGTCGGCGAGCCCGAACCAGGCCCGCATCTCGCCCTTGCCTGAGGGCGCTCCGAGGGCCCAGCCCAAAGTGGCCGGGTCCAGCTTGAGCATCAGCCGGTCGGTGATCGCCGAGCTGCCGGGCAGCGGCGCCGGGCCGTCCTCGGGGCCGAAGCACCGGTCCATGGGCGGGAGGGCGGGCGGCTGCGCCGTCGTGCGCACGTCGTCGGGCAGGGAGTCCAGGTCGCCGTACGAGGCGAGGACGCGGATGCGTTCGACCTCGCGGCCCTCGTCGTCGTACTGGAAGAGGGACGCCTGGCCGGTGGAGAGGGTTCGACCGGTGCGGACCACGTCCGTGCGGATCACCGCGGGTCCCGGCTGGGAGGCCGTGAGGTAGTGGGCGGAGATGCTGAACGGGTCCGGGTGCGGCAGGGCGTCCGCGAGGGCGCGGCCCAGGACGGCCAGCAGATAGCCGCCGTTGACGGCGGTGATGATCGTCCAGCCGGCGGAGAGATCGATGCCGTAGACGCCGGGCTCCCGGAGAGTGACCGCGGTGTCGCGGTCGAACTCGCTGTCGCCGATCGTGCCCGTCACGGCCTGTGCGGTAGCTGCTTCTGGCATGCGTGAACGGTACAACACGAAATTACTAAGCAGTAGCTTTATCCGTTTCGAATCTATGACATCGCGGGGAACACCCGTCCAGATCCAGTCATTCCAAGGTGAGGTTTTGGCAATTTCTCGGTAAGTATCCGCACTCGTCCGTGACCGACGGCCCCCGGTTTCCCTCTCAGAAGACGTACAGCTTGTTCCGCCCGTTCACAGGAAGAGCCGCCACACCGATGAGCCTGACCGGGACGCCGTTCCTCCTCACGTCGATCGTCCTCGCCGCGGTCGCCCTCATCCTGCCTCTGGTCCTGTGGTCCCGGCTCCGCGGCCCGGTGCTCCTGCGCCATGCAGCCCGGGTGATGATGCTGCTGTTCACGCAGGTCACCGCCGTGACCCTGGTCTTCGTCCTGGTGAACAACGCCAACAACCTGTACGACAACTGGTCCGATCTGCTCGGCACGGGCAACCATGTGCGCCAGGCCGCCGACCTCGGCCAGGACGGCACCGGCGGAATCGAGATAAAGACTCTGCCCAAGATCCGCCAGACGTTCACCCCGGCCGACGGGCCGGGCATGCACGCGGCCGGCGGCGTGCGCGTCACCCAGCTCAAGGGCGAGGTGTCGGGCATCGACGCCGAGGTCTACGTCTGGCTGCCTCCGCAGTACGACGACCCCGCCTACCGGAACAGGAAGTTCCCCGTCGTGGAGCTGCTCTCGGGCTATCCGGGCTCGGCGAAGGCGTGGTTCGGCTCGCTCAAGGCGCATGAACAGCTGCTGCCGCTGATGCGCAGCGGACAGGTGGCGCCCTTCATCCTGGTGGCGCCGCGGACGAACATCATCGCCAAGGTCGACACGGGCTGCGCGAACGTCCCCGGCGTCGTGAACGCGGACACGTGGCTCAGCATCGACGTGCCGAAAATGGTGACGGACAACTTCCGCGCCCAGTCCGCGCCGAAGGGCTGGGCGGCGGCCGGCTACTCGGCGGGCGGGCACTGCGCGGCGAAGCTCGTGACCGCGCACCCCGACCGCTACCGGGCCGCGATCAGCATGTCCGGCTACAACGACCCGATCGGCGAGCGCAAGTCACTGGCCGCGCGGAGCGTCTCGCTGCGCCGCCAGAACAACCCCTTCTTCCTGCTGAAGAGCCGGCCCACCCCGCCGCGCGTGTCCCTCTATCTGTCCGGCCAGCTCGGCGACGGCTATCAGGCGGCCGCCGCGCTGGAGCAGATCGCCAAGCCTCCGACCGTGGTGCGCGCGGTGCTGATCCCGCGCAGCGCGGGCGGGCACAGCATGGCCCTGTGGCGGCCGCAGATCCCGTATGTGTTCACCTGGCTCAGCCAGCAGATGAACCGGAAGGACGCCGCCGGGACTACTCCTCGGCAACCGTCGACCGGCGGTTCCAGGCGCGCGGCGCTCGCCAGTGGAACCGCATCGCCAGAAGGCGTAGCACGAAAGCGGTGACCACCGCGAGCGCGGAGGTCAGCGGGGTCAGCGCGTCGTAGCGGATGCACAGCACGACCATGGTGGCGCCGACGATCGCCGGGACCGCGTAGAGGTCGCGGTCCCAGCGCAGCAGCGAGGGCACCTCGTTGGCGAGGACGTCACGCAGCACGCTGCCGCCCACTGCCGTGGCGAGACCGAGGGCCGCGCTCGCGGTGAGGCCGAGCCCGTAGTCGTAGGCCTTGGTCGTCCCGGCGACGCAGAAGAGGCCGAGACCGGCCGCGTCGAAGACGTTGACGGCCCCCTGGATCCGCTCCACCTCCGGGTGCAGGAAGAAGACCAGGAGGGCGGCGAGCAGCGGGGTCAGGAAGTACCCCAGGTCCGTGAACGCGGCCGGCGGCACGGCACCGATGATCACGTCGCGGAACAGTCCTCCGCCCAGCGCCGTGACCTCGGCGAGCACGGCGATGCCGAAGACGTCGAAGTTCTTGCGGACGGCCAGCAGCGCGCCGGAGATCGCGAAGACGAAGATGCCCACGAGATCCAGCGTGTGCTGGACGGAGGGGCTGAACAGTTGCTGGAGCACCTTTACATTCTCACCCATCCGGGTGAATGCACCTTGCAATGCAAGGCGGAGGCGCCGAAGAATCGAGGTTACAAGACCGGCTTGCCCGTGTTGTAGATCCACTTCTGGAACAGGTCGTCCAGCGGCCGCCCGGAGACCTTCTCCGCGAGCCGGACGAAGTCCCCGGTGTTCGCGTTGCCGTAGCGGTGGAGCTCGGTCCAGGCGGGCAGAAGCTTGAAGAACGCGGTGTCGCCGATGCGCTCGCGCAGCGCCTGGAGGGTCATAGCGCCACGCTGGTAGACCGCGGGGGCGAACATGGTGTCACGCTGCGGGTCGGCCACCCGGATCTGCCAGAACGCGCTGTCGGCCGGGCGGGCGTCGTACGCCGCGCGGAACGAGTCGTGGGCGGAGCGGGTGCCCTTGTGCTCCGCCCACAGCCACTGGGCGTAGGTCGCGAAGCCCTCGTTGAGCCAGATGTCCTTCCAGCGTTCCACCGAGACCGAGTCGCCGAACCACTGGTGGGCCAGCTCGTGCACGATGGTGGACTCGGAGCGGACGGCCGAGTAGGCGGGCTTGGACTGGACCTCCAGCGAGAAGCCCGCCTCGGGCATCTCGTCGACGATGGCGCCCGTCTCCTCGAAGGGGTACGGGCCGAAGACCTGCGACCAGTAGTCGGTGGCCTCGGCGGTGACGGCGTACACGTCGACGCTGTTGCCGTTCGCGAGGGCGGGGTCGATGGCGACGTAGATCGGGATTCCCGCCGCCGTCCTGCCGGTCCGCACATCGAACCTGCCGATGGTGGCCGTCGCCAGGTACGTGGCCATCGGCCGGGACTCCCGCCAGTGGGTGACGGTCTGGCCGCCCTTGTCGTACGTCGACACCAGTCGGCCGTTGGAGACCGCCGTCAGGCCCTTCGGCGCCTTGACGCGGATGTCGTAGGTCGCCTTGTCGGAGGGGTGGTCGCTGGACGGGAACCAGGTGGAGGCGGCGTTGGGCTCGCAGGCGACGAAAACGCCGTCGCCCGTCTTCATCCACCCGTACCGGGAACCGAAGACGATGGGGCCGCCGAGCGGCTCCGGGACACCGCCGTAGGTGACGGCGACCGTGAAGGTGCGGCCCCGGGGAAGGACGCCGCGCGGGGTGATCCGGATCTCGTCGCCCTCACGCGTGAACGCGGTCCGTCTGCCGTTCACCTCGATCCGTGTCACGTCCAGCTTCTGAAGGTCGAGGTCGACGGACGTGAGGTTCCGGGTGGCCCGGGCCGTGATCGTGGTACGACCGTCGAGACGGCCGCCGGCCGGGTCGTAGGCCACATCGAGGGCGTAGTGGCGGGCGTCGAAGCCGCCGTTGCCGAGCTGCGGGAAGTAGGAGTCGCCGATGCCGTCCGCCCCGGGCGAGGGGGCGGAGGAGGCCGCGATGACGAGGAAGGAGGCCGCGGCGGCGGCGAGGGCCCCTAAGCGTGCCGAACGGGAGAGTGCCATGAGTCGTCCCTTCGAGCGTGCTGTCGATCTGTGGATCAGACGGACACGCAGACTCTGCGCTCTCCCGTTCGAGCATGTACATGACTTTACTGAGTTGTCATGCGTTACTGCTTTCGGCCGTCGGCGTCCGACTGCTCGGAAGAAGCAGCTTCCGTCTTCGGAGAGGGAGCCTTCGCCGTCTCCTCGGCGGGTTCTTCGGCGTTCTCCGAAGACACGGCCTCGGTCGGTTCCTCGGATGCGGCCTCCGCCGACTCCTCGGAAGCGGCCTCAGTGGGCTCCTCGGAAGGGGCCTCCGCGGGCTCCTCGGGAGCGGCCTCCGCGGGCTCCTTGGCGGCGGGCTCGGTCGGCTCGGGCTCGGTCGGCTCCTCGGCGGCGGGCTCGGCGGACTCCGCCTGGACCTCCGCGGCCACCGCCGCCGACGTCTCCGCCGACTCCTCCAGCACCGCCTCCGGCACCAGCTCCGCCGCCTCCTTGGCGTCGGACAGCAGCACGGTGTCCTGCGGCGCCTGGTCCTGGAAGTTCTCCGGGTGGTGGCAGGCCACGCGCTGGCCGGGCTTCAGCTCCAGGAGCTGCGGCTCGGTCGTCCGGCAGATCTCCGTCGCCTTCCAGCACCGCGTGTGGAAGCGGCAGCCGCTCGGCGGCGCGATCGGCGAGGGGACGTCGCCCTTGAGCAGGATGCGCTCGCTCTTGGCCGACTTGCGCCTGGGGTCCGGGATCGGCACCGCCGACATCAGCGCCTTGGTGTACGGGTGCATCGGCGCCTTGTACAGCGATTCCCGGTCGGCCAGCTCGACGATCTTGCCGAGGTACATCACCGCGATCCGGTCCGAGACGTGCCGGACGACCGACAGGTCGTGCGCGATGATCACGTACGTCAGGCCGAGCTCCTCCTGGAGGTCGTCGAGCAGGTTGACGACCTGCGCCTGGATCGACACGTCCAGCGCGGAGACCGGCTCGTCGGCCACGACCAGCTTCGGGTTGAGCGCGAGCGCGCGGGCGATGCCGATGCGCTGGCGCTGACCGCCGGAGAACTCGTGCGGATACCGGTTGTAGTGCTCGGGGTTGAGACCCACGACCGACAGCAGCCGCTGCACTTCCTTCTTGATGCCGCCCTCGGGCGTCACGCCCTGGAGCCGGAAGGGAGCGCCGACGATCGTGCCGATGGTGTGGCGCGGGTTCAGCGACGAGTACGGGTCCTGGAAGATCATCTGGACATCGCGGCGCAACGGGCGCATGCCCGCCACCCCGAGGTGCGTGATGTCCTTGCCCTCGAACTCGATCTTTCCGCCGGTCGGTTCGAGCAGCCGGGTGATCAGCCGGCCCATCGTCGTCTTGCCGCAGCCCGACTCGCCCACGACGCCCAGGGTCTCCCCGGCCTTGACCTCGAAGTCGAGGCCGTCGACCGCGCGCACCGCGCCGACCTGACGCTGGAGCAGACCCTTCTTGATGGGGAAGTGCTTCTGGAGCCCGGTCACCTTCAGCAGCGTCTCGCCGGGCGCCGCGTCCTTGGTGAGAGTGGCCGCACCGGAGCTCTTCGCCTCCGCGCCGTCGCTCTGTGCAGGGATGCTCACTGCCTTGTCCTCTGCGTTCTCACTCACAGCTTCGGCGCAATCTCTTCGGTCCAGATACGCTCCCGCTGCTCCTGCGTCATGTGGCAGGCGGCCCAGTGACGGCTGCCGACCTCGGTCAGCTCCGGCCGGACGGTGCGGGTGACGTTGTCCTTCGGGACGTCGGCGTACGGGCAGCGCGGGTTGAAGGCGCAGCCGGACGGGACATTGATGAGGGAGGGCGGAGAGCCCTTGACCGGGATGAGGCGCTCCTGCTGCTCACGGTCGAGGCGGGGCATCGAACCGAGCAGGCCCCAGGTGTAGGGGTGCCGGGGCTCGTAGAACACCTTCTCGGCCGGGCCCCGCTCCACGCAGCGGCCTCCGTACATCACCAGGATGTCGTCGGCCAGTTCGGCGACGACGCCCAGGTCGTGGGTGATGATGATGACCGCGGAGCCGAACTCCTTCTGGAGATCGCGAATGAGGTCGAGGATCTGGGCCTGGACGGTCACGTCCAGGGCTGTCGTCGGCTCGTCCGCGATGAGCAGCTCGGGGTTGTTCACCAGCGACATCGCGATCATCGCACGCTGACGCATACCGCCGGAGAACTCGTGCGGGTAGTTGTCCACCCGCTTGTCCGGCTGCGGGATGCCCACGCGGTCGAGCATCTCGATCGCGCGCTTGCGGGCGGTCTTCTTGTCCACGTCGTGGTGGATGCGGTACGCCTCCACGATCTGCTGGCCGATCGTGTAGTACGGGTGCAGCGCGGACAGCGGGTCCTGGAAGATCATCGCCATCTCGCGGCCGCGCAGCTTGCGCACGTGGTCGGGATCGGCGGACAGCAACTCGGTGCCGTTCAGCCAGATCTCGCCGGAGATCCGCGCCTTTCGCTTGCCGTACTGGCCGGCGGTGTGCAGGCCCATGATGCCGAGCGAGGTGACCGACTTGCCGGAGCCCGACTCGCCCACGATGCCGAGGGTCTTGCCCTTCTCCAGCTGGAAGCTGAGCCCGTCGACGGACTTGACGAGGCCGTCGTCGGTCGGGAAGTGCACCTTCAGGTCGCGTACTTCGAGGAACGCGCTGGAGGCGGGCGAGCCGGTGGTGGGCTCGCCCACAGCCGATCCGGTCTTGCTGAGTTCGGTCATGCGAGCCTCACTCGGGGGTCGATCACGGCGTACAGGAAGTCCACCACGAGGTTGGCGACGATCACCGCGAGCGAGGTGATCAGGGTGACGCCCAGGATGAAGGGCAGGTCCTGGTTCTTGATGGCGTCCAGCACCTTCTGGCCGAGACCGGGAAGGCTGAACGTGGTCTCGGTCAGGACCGCGCCGCCGATGAGGGCACCGAGGTCCATGCCCAGCATGGTGAGGACGGGCGTCATGGTGGAGCGCATGGCGTGCTTGCCGATGACGACCCGCTCACGCAGGCCCTTGGCGCGCGCCGTGCGGATGTAGTCCTCGCCCAGGATCTCCAGCATGGTGGCCCGGGTGATCCGGGCGTACATCGCCGCGTAGAGGAACGCCAGGGTGATCCACGGAAGGATCATGCCGCCGAACCAGCCCGTGAAGTTCTGCTCGATGGGCACGTACTCGGCCTTGATCCAGTTCAGTCCGTAGCTGAAGATCGCCAGGCTGAGCAGACCGGTGAAGTAGATGGGGAGCGAGACACCCGCGAGGGCCACGACCATCGCGCCGCGGTCCCACAGGCTGCCTCGCTTGAGGGCGGAGAGCACGCCCGCCGCGACACCGAAGACCAGCCAGAGGACGGCGGCACCGAGCGCCAGCTCCAGGGTGACCGGGAAACGGTCGGTCAGCACCGGCCAGACGGCCTGCTCGCTGCGGAAGGAGTAGCCGAAGCAGGGCGCCGCGCAGTGGGTGACATCACCGCCGCCCGAGTAGGTGCGGCCCACGAAGAGGCCCTTGAAGAACTCCCAGACCTGGGCGTAGATCGGGTCGCCCAGACCCAGCTTCTCCCGCACCGCCTCGACGGCGGCCGGGTCCGCCTGCTTGCCCACGAAGCTCGCGGCGATGTCCACGCCTGCCCACTTGGGGACGAGGAAGAAGATGCTGAAGACCACCAGGACGATGACCACGAGCATCACTGCGGCGGCGATCAGCCGCCTGATGAGATAAGCGAGCACAGCTTACGGCCCGCCGCGGACCGCGGGCCACCTCCGGTCTCCCCACTGCCTCGAGAGCGTGGGGGGACCCCCAGGTGGCCCGCGGTCACGCCGCGCCGGCCTTCACCTGCCTTTCGTGCCGTTCGGCGGGTGTGCCGGGGTTTACTTCGCGGACTTCAGGCCCAGGTTGACGAAGTCGTACTCACCGCTGTACGCGTTGGTCGTGTACACGTTCGCCAGCCGGTTCGAGCGCCAGTTGATGAACTTCTCGAAGACGAAGGGCAGGTAGTAGCCGCCCTCCATGACCTTGTGGTTGATCTGCGTGGCGATCTGGGCCTGCTGCGAGGTGTCCGTCGCCTTGGTGTACTGGTCGAACAGCCCGTCGATCGTCTTGTCCTTGATCAGGGCGTAGTTGTTGTTACCGCTCTGCGCGATGTAGGAGCTGTTCCACAGCGGCAGACCGTAGCCCTGGACGGACGGGAAGTCCGGGCCCCAGCCCATGATGATGATGCCGTAGTTCTTCTTCTTCACGTTGTCGGGGCTACCGATGATGCCGGTGGTCTGCGAGCCGTCGTACTGGTCGATCTGGGCGGTGATGCCGACCTTCTTCAGCGACGCCTGAAGGGACTGGGCGGTGGCCACCTCGACCGGCTTGTTGTTGCGGACGGCGATGGTGGTGCTGAAGCCGCTCGGCTTGCCGCAGGCCTTCAGCTCTTCCTTGGCCTTGGCCACGTTGCCGTTCTTGTTCGCCGTGGCGAGCTGGAACGGGTCGTACTTCTGGCCCTCGGCGCCCGGCACGGACGGCGGCAGCATGTTGGTGCCGATGTCACCACCGGCGATCGGGCCACCGCGCGCGGTCTGGAGGGACACGTGGTCGGCGCCGTAGATTGCCGCGTTGCGGCAGTGGATGTTGTCGAAGGGCTTCACGCTCTGCGGGAAGACCGCGTAACGGATGTAGCCGGAGACCGGGTTGTCCAGGTTGTCCTTGTGCTGCTTCAGGGCGATGGTGCGGCCCTGCGGCGACAGTCCCGTCTGGTTGAGGTCCAGGTCGTAGTCGCCGGCGATCAGGCGCTGGTCCAGGTCGTTGGCGTTGGTGAAGAACTTGATGCTGACCTTGTCCGGGTACGCCTTGCGGACCGGGTCCGAGGACTGCTTCCAGTTGGTGTTGCGGACGAGGACGAGGTCCTTGCCCGGCGAGTACGACTGGAACTTGTACGGGCCCGAGGAGAAGGGGTGGAGCGCGTACTTGGACTTGGTGTCCTTGTCCTGGCGGACCGGGGACGCCGAGGGCAGCGCGATCATCTGGAGGAAGTCCGAGTTGGGCGCCGGCAGGTGGAAGACGACCGTCTTCGCGTCGGGCGTCTCGATCGCCTTCAGGCCCAGGTGGTCCTTGGAGGTGTCCTTGTAGGGGCCCTTGTACGCGTTCTTGGGGTCGAGCACGTTCTTCAGGTAGAGCGGGCCGCCCGAGAGGACGTCCTGCGCCCAGGCGCGCTCGATGCCGTACTTGACGTCCTGGGCGGTCAGCGGCTTGCCGTCCTCCCAGGTGAGCCCGTCACGCAGGGTGAAGGTGTAGGTCTTGCCGCCGTCCGAGACCTTGCCCATGTCGGTGGCGAGGTCCGGCTGGAGGTCGGCGCCCGCCTTGCCCGGCTCGGTCTTGTAGGTGACCAGCTGACGGCTGTAGTAGCGCATGAAGTTCCACGCCATGCCGTAGTAGCCACGCGTGGTGTCCCACGAGTCGGCGTCCTGCGCGCTCGCGAACTTCAGCTCGCCGCCCTTCTTGGCCAGCGAGGCCTGGGCGACCTTGTTGTTCGCCGCGTCGAAGCCGGCGGCGCCGTTCTTCGAGTCGTTGCCGCTGTCACCGCCGCCGCACGCCGCCGTGGTCAGCAGCGCGGCGACCACGGCCGCAGCGGCCACGGCCTGCTTGCGCCGCCCTGAGGTGCGTTGGGTAGTCACGATCTCGGATCCTCCGGATAGATGAGAGACCCCGTGCGTGTGCCACGGGTCGCTGGGGGTACGGCAGTTCAGCGGGAGCCCTTGGGGTCCAGCGCGTCGCGCACGCCATCGCCGAAGAGGTTGAAGGCAAGCACGGTGATGAAGATCGCCACGCCGGGGACCACCATGTACGTGGGGTCCGAGTCGTAGTAGTCGATCGCGTTCGAGAGCATCTGGCCCCAGGAGGCCGTGGGCGGCTTCACGCCCACGCCAAGGAAGCTGAGCGCCGCCTCGGTGAGGATGTTGGTCGGGATCATCATCGTCGTGTACACGATGATCGGCGCCACGAGGTTGGGCAGCAGTTCCTTGAAGAGGATGTAGAACCGGCCTGCGCCGAGGGAGCGCGCCGCCTCGACGTACTCGCGCTCGCGCATCGAGAGCGTCTGGCCGCGCACCACACGTCCGACGTAGGGCCAGCCGAAGAACCCGATGACCAGGATCATCACGAAGATGCGCACGCCTGTGCCGGTCAGCCCCAGCATCTGGGTCGGTATGACCGAGACCAGCGCGATGATGAACAGCAGCTGCGGGAAGGCCAGCAGACCGTCCATGATCCGGCTGATCACCGAGTCGACCCAGCCGCCGAAGAAGCCGGCGAGGATGCCGAGCACGGTGCCGAGGACGACGGCGACCAGCGCCGAGAGGAAGCCCACGAGGAGCGAGATCTGTGCGCCGTAGACGATGCGGGCGAAGATGTCGCGGCCGTTGACCGGTTCCACGCCCAGGAGGTGGTCGCCGCTGATGCCGCCCAAAGACCCCTTGGGCGTGCCGAACAGCGGGTCGATCAGGTTCTCGTGGTACGCGTCGGGATCCTGCCCGATCAGGTTCGTGATCACGGGGGCGAGGACCGCCATCAGGATCAGCACGAGCACGACGATGCCACCCGCGAGGGCGAGCTTGTCCCGCTTGAGGCGCTCCCAGGCGATACGGCCCAGGGAACGTCCCTGTACAGCCTTCGCGTCAGCACTGGCTACGGCCGCTTCCTCGGCAGCACTCGGTGCCGCTTCCGCGGTCGGCTCGTGCAATGGTGCCGTCATCTGGCAGGGACCCCTCTCAACCGGCGTTGACCGGCCCGCACTTGCCGCGGTCGGCGGCATGATCAGTCCGTCGTACACAGGGGGCGAACCCCTTGAAGCGGGAGTCTTCAACGCTTCGGCGATCCGTTGCCAGACTTGACGGTGAATGGATGCGTAAACGTGATACGGGTAGGGGGGTTCCGTTATCCGGACGTTGGGTAACGGGGTGCGGACACCCGCCAACTGGGGCAGACCGCACGAGACTCGGACCAACCTCCCGCATCTACGCGCGAAGATGAGCCGCTGCCACCGGACATGACCGGCACCCGGACGGCCCGGTTACCCACCAGGCCTGGTCCGCGTCAGTAGGCGCCGCGCACCGGCGGGTAGCCGTATCCCCCGGCCGCCGGAGCCTGGGCCGGGGAGGCGTGGGCCTCACGGTCGTAGAACGGGCGGGCGCTGGCGCGGAGCCACATCGCGACCGGGTCGTACTCGTCGGACATCGCCACGGTCGACACCGGCAGCCCCTCCGGCACCGCCACGACGGACTGCTGCATCATCGCGCGCACCGAGTCGACGGCGGGCGGGGAGGTGTCGTAGACGTCCAGGCCGATCGCCAGGTAGGGCGCGCCGAGGGCGGGCTGCACCCAGGCGCGGCGCAGCGAGCGGACGGCGGGCGTGCGGTGCGCGTTCTGTGTGAGCAGGGCGTAGAACTGCGGGATCTCGATGGCCGGTTCGGCGAGCCGGAGCGGACCGGCGGGCTGACGCTCGAGGCCGGTCGCGATGCGGCGCAGGTCCAGCCAGGGGATGCCGACTCCGCCGCCGGGAGCGTGCGGGTTCAGCCAGAGGCCGTAGTGGTCCGGGTAGAGGGTGCGGGCCACATCGAGGGCGTCGACCACCTCGTACGAGCGGCTCCAGCCGCTGGCGGAGAGTTCCTGGGCGGAGGTGACGCAGGGCGCGTAGCCGTAGCCGTTCACCTCCATGTTTCCGTACTGGGCGTCGGGCGAGCCGGCCTGGCCGTGCCAGAGCAGCATCCAGACCTGGCCGGACGACGGCGTCGCGAGTACGCGCAGCAGCGCCTCGTAGGCGTCGAAACGCCCGGGCGTCACCTGGCGCAGCATCTGCTCGACCTGCCCGGCCGCGGCCGTGCCCGACGCGCTCACCCTCTACCGCCCCTTCACGACAAGCCTGACAACCCTGACGGAGACCTTCGGTGCGGTGTGCACGGTTTTCGGCCGCGCAACCCCGACCGGGCCATTGTCCCCCGTCCGCAGGACACCGCATCCCCCCGCGTGCGGCCGCGCCGTGGGCCGGGGCCTCCGGCCGGAAGCGGGCTCGCTCCGTCCCGGCCATGAAACCAGGTTAAGGCGCCATCCTGACAGCACTCGACGCGCGCCGCCCGAGGTCGTCCCGGCACCGTGCCCCACGGGCGCGGGCGGCTCAGTAACCCTGCTGGTAGAACGGCCGCACCCGCTCCCGCAGCCACTCTCCGACCGGGTCCTGGGCCACATCCAGGAACACCATGTTCACGGGCGTCTCCACCGGCGCCTTGCCGAGCGCCCGGCCGAGCGCCTCCAGCGGGAGCGCGCGTATGTCGCCGTCCCAGGAGGAGAGTTCGACACCGATGAACATCACGGGGTCGGCGGTCTCGATCGCGGCCAGGCAGCGGCGCGCGGTGAGCACCACCCCGGTCGCCGCGAACTCGGCCGACGCGGCGGCGAGGAAGTCCACCGGGTCGTCCTGCCAGTCGGGCTCGAACAGCCGGACCCGCCCGCCACTCACGGGACCGTCCAGCGGGGTGCGCCCGGCGCGGCACAGCTCGGCCACCGCGTCCGGCGGCAGCGGCACCCCGACCACGCCGCCCGGGTTGACCGCGATGCCGATCTGCGGGGGCAGCCCTCGGGCGAACTCGACGGCGGGCGCGATGGTGTACGCCATGTGGTTGCCCACGACCTGGCGGAACTGCTCCTCGGAGCTGAACACCGGGACGTACGCCTGCCCCTCGATCTCCGTCGCGGGCAGGTCGAGCGGGCCGCTGTGCGGGCCACCGCCGCTCGGCAGCGGCACCCACAGGAAGCTGCGGCCGAGGACCTCGACGATCCGGCCGCCGGCCGAGGGGACCCCGAGCGAGGCGGAGAGGACCTCCTCCAGCTCGTTGCCCGGCCATCCGCCGTGCGGATGGGGATGTGCCTGTGCGGGGAAGTCCGCGGGAAGGTCCGCCGGGAAGTCCATCTGCTACCACCTGCTGAAGAACCGCTGCTGAGACCGGAAAGGCTAACCGGTACGGGGCCGGGCCACTCTGCGCAGTCCACGAACCGGCACGGCTCGGCTCGCCGAGCCGAGGTGGCTCAATCCGCCGAGCCGAGGTGGCCCAGCCCGCCGAGCCGAGGTGGCCCAGCCCGCCGAGCCGAGGTGGCCCAGCCCGCCGAGCCGAGGTGGCTCAATCCGCGAAGTCGATACGGCGCAGGACGTCCGCCGCTTCCCGGTCCAGGAGCACCACCGAGCCGCAGCCGTCCGGGACGGTGCCCCGCTCGACGCTGCCCAGCAGTCGGCGGGTGGCCTTGCGATGCCTGAGGAACGCGTACCACGAGACGCCCCGGCCGCGCTCGCGCTGGCCCGCCAGGGCCGTGTCCACGGTGACGTCGAGCACGAGCAGGTGGAGGGTGCCGCCTCGACGGCGGGCCGACCGGGCCAGCCAGCTGCGCACCCAGGTCTGCGCACCGCAGTCATGGACGACGACGCCTGTGCCGGACCGCAGGGCGCGGCGCAGGCCGGCGTAGTGGGCGAGGCGGACCAGGGGGCGGTAGACCGCGTAGGGCAGGAAGCGGGACAGGCGCGCGTCCCAGCGGTCGCGGACGTCCTGGGAATCGATCCGCGCGCCGCGCACGGCACGGCGCATGAGAGTGGACTTGCCGCTGCCGGGCAGACCCGTGATCACGACGATGTCGCTCGTGCCGAAGGTGAGCCCCCGGGTGCCGCGCCCGGCGTGGTCGCGCAGGTCGCGCACCGTGGCCGCCCGCGGCGGCCGGTGGGCCTGACGGGCCGGGGAGCCCGGCTGCCCGGGCACCGCGATGCCCGAGGTCGTCGCGTACGCCGTCGTCCTGTTCACCGTGATCGTCCTCCCCTGGGGGTCAGGAAGTCCCATCCCCGTCGAGTGTAAAGAGAAGGTAATGCGCGGTCTCTCGTGATTCCGTTCTCGTAGCGCCACAAGCCGGTTACAGATGCGGCCCTGCCACGATCGGACGAGGCGTGCAATGATGTGCCCGCCAACTGCATACCGGCCGCTTGAATCCGCGCGGGAGAGTCCCGGGTCCGTACCTCTTCCGTACGGCTGCCCGGGCGCCGAAGGAGCAAGTCCCTCCCTTGAATCTCTCAGGCCCCGATACCGCGCGGGCGAGGCACATCTGGAAAGCGGGCCGCTTCAGGTGGCTCCACCCAAGGTGCAAGCCGTGACGATCCGCCCCGCGACGTCATGGCGAACCTCTCAGGTTCCGATGACAGATGGGGAGGAACGACCTCGTCCTCCCCCACGCCCTGCTTCGCTCGCGCGCGGGGACCCCATCGCCCTGGGAGCACAACCCATGAGCAGCAGCCCCCTGCGCCGTACCGCGCTCGATGCCCTGCATCGTTCGCTCGGCGCCACGATGACCGACTTCGCGGGCTGGGACATGCCCCTGCGGTACGGCTCCGAGCGCGACGAGCACGTCGCCGTCCGAACCAAGGCGGGCCTCTTCGACCTCTCGCACATGGGCGAGATCGCGGTGACCGGTCCCGAGGCGGCGCGGCTTCTCGACCACGCGCTGGTCGGCAACATCGGCTCCGTCGGCGTCGGCCGCGCCCGCTACACCATGATCTGCCGCGCGGACGGCGGCATCCTGGACGACCTGATCGTGTACCGGCTCGGTGAGCGGGAGTACATGGTCGTCGCCAACGCCTCCAACGCCCAGGTGGTCCTGGACGCGCTCGTGGAGCGGTCCGCGGGCTTCGACGCCGAGGTGCGCGACGACCGGGACGCCTACGCGCTCATCGCCGTCCAGGGCCCGGAGTCCCCCGGCGTCCTGAAGTCCCTGACCGAAGCCGACCTGGACGGCCTGAAGTACTACGCGGGGCTGCCCGGCACGGTCGCGGGCGTCCCGGTGCTCATCGCCCGAACCGGCTACACCGGTGAGGACGGCTTCGAGCTGTTCGTCGCACCCGAGCACGCCGAGAAGCTGTGGCGGGCGCTGACCGAGGCGGGCGCGCCGGCCGGACTGGTCCCCTGCGGCCTGTCCTGCCGGGACACGCTGCGCCTGGAGGCGGGCATGCCGCTGTACGGGCACGAGCTGACCACCTCACTGACCCCCTTCGACGCCGGGCTCGGCCGGGTCGTCAAGTTCGAGAAGGAGGGCGACTTCGTGGGGCGCGCCGCGCTCCTCGAGGCCGCCGAGCGCGCGGAGAAGAACCCGCCGCGCGTCCTCGTCGGCCTGGTCGCCGAGGGCCGTCGCATCCCGCGCGCCGGATACCCGGTCGTCGCCGGCGGCGAGGTGATCGGCGAGGTCACCTCCGGTGCCCCCTCCCCCACGCTGGGCCGGCCGATCGCGATGGCGTACGTCGACGCCGCGCACTCCGCGCCCGGCGCCGCCGGGGTCGCGGTGGACATCCGGGGCAGCCATGAGCCGTACGAGGTCGTGGCACTGCCGTTCTACAAGCGTCGGAAGTAGACACTGGGCCCGGGCCGGACGTGACGTCGCACCCGTCCGCCCTGCTCACCAGCGTCTTCAGCAGTACCCCCTACACCACCACTCCCCCGCGTACAGGAGAATTCAGGCCATGAGCAACCCCCAGCAGCTGCGTTACAGCAAGGAGCACGAGTGGCTGTCGGCCGCCGAGGACGGCGTCGCGACGGTCGGCATCACGGAGCACGCGGCCAACGCGCTCGGCGATGTCGTGTTCGTCCAGCTCCCGGAGGTCGGTGACACGGTGACCGCGGGCGAGACCTGCGGCGAGCTGGAGTCGACCAAGTCGGTCAGCGACCTCTACTCCCCGGTCTCCGGCGAGGTCACGGAGATCAACGAGGATGTGGTGGACGACCCGTCGCTGGTGAACTCCGCTCCCTTCGAGGGCGGCTGGCTGTTCCGGGTGCGCGTCACGGAGGAGCCGGCCGACCTGCTCTCCGCGGACGAGTACACCGAGTTCTCCGGCAGCTGAGGAACCGTATACATGTCGATTCTGAACACGCCCCTGCACGAGCTCGACCCGGATGTCGCCGCCGCCGTCGACGCCGAGCTGCACCGCCAGCAGTCCACCCTCGAGATGATCGCCTCGGAGAACTTCGCCCCGGTGGCGGTCATGGAGGCCCAGGGCTCGGTCCTCACCAACAAGTACGCCGAGGGCTACCCGGGCCGCCGCTACTACGGCGGCTGTGAGCACGTCGACGTGGTCGAGCAGATCGCCATCGACCGCGTCAAGGCGCTCTTCGGCGCCGAGCACGCCAATGTGCAGCCGCACTCCGGTGCGCAGGCCAACGCCGCCGCGATGTTCGCGCTGCTCCGGCCCGGCGACACGATCATGGGTCTGAACCTCGCGCACGGCGGGCACCTGACCCACGGTATGAAGATCAACTTCTCCGGCAAGCTCTACAACGTGGTCGCGTACCACGTGGGCGACGACGGCACCGTCGACATGGACGAGGTCGAGCGCCTCGCCAAGGAGAACCGCCCGAAGCTGATCGTCGCGGGCTGGTCGGCCTACCCGCGGCAGCTGGACTTCGCCGCCTTCCGCAGGATCGCGGACGAGGTCGGCGCATACCTCATGGTCGACATGGCGCACTTCGCCGGGCTGGTGGCCGCGGGCCTGCACCCGAACCCGGTCCCGCACGCCCACGTCGTCACCACCACCACCCACAAGACGCTGGGCGGCCCGCGCGGTGGCGTGATCCTGTCCACGGCCGAGCTGGCCAAGAAGATCAACTCCGCGGTCTTCCCGGGGCAGCAGGGCGGTCCGCTGGAGCATGTGATCGCGGCCAAGGCGGTCGCCTTCAAGGTCGCGGCGAGCGAGGACTTCAAGGAGCGGCAGCGGCGGACGCTGGACGGCGCCCGTATCCTCGCCGAGCGTCTGGTCCAGGACGACGTCAGGGCCGTGGGCGTGGACGTCCTGTCCGGCGGCACCGACGTGCACCTCGTCCTGGTCGACCTGCGTGACTCCGAGCTGGACGGGCAGCAGGCCGAGGACCGCCTCCACGAGGTCGGCATCACGGTCAACCGCAACGCGATCCCGAACGACCCGCGCCCCCCGATGGTCACCTCGGGCCTCAGGATCGGCACGCCGGCCCTGGCGACCCGCGGCTTCACGGCCGAGGACTTCGCCGAGGTCGCGGACGTCATCGCCGAGGCGCTGAAGCCGTCCTACGACGCCAAGGCGCTGAAGGCCCGGGTGAAGGCCCTGGCCGACAAGCACCCGCTGTACCCGGGCCTCGCCAAGTAAGTCACCTTCCGGCCGGCACCGCGCACACTGGAAAGGAGCGCGGTGCCCGGCCGGCCCCTGCACCACCCCCGTATTGAGGAGTCCCCGTGGCCATCTCGGTCTTCGACCTGTTCTCGATCGGCATCGGCCCGTCCAGCTCCCACACGGTCGGCCCGATGCGCGCGGCGCGCATGTTCGCCCACCGCCTGCGCAACGAGGGCCTGCTGGATTCGGCCGCGTCCGTGCGCGCGGAGCTGTACGGCTCCCTCGGCGCCACCGGCCACGGCCACGGCACCCCCAAGGCGGTGCTGCTCGGGCTGGAGGGCTCCTCGCCGCGCACGGTGGACGTGGAGGGGGCCGACCAGCGGGTGGAGAACATCAAGACATCCGGCCGTATCCGCCTGCTGGGTGAGCACGAGATCGCGTTCTCCTTCGACGACGACATGGTGCTGCACCGCCGCAAGGCACTCCCGTACCACGCGAACGGCATGACCCTGTGGGCGTACGACGCCTCGGGGGCCGAGCTGCTCACCAAGACGTACTACTCGGTGGGCGGCGGCTTCGTCGTCGACGAGGACGCGGTGGGCGCGGACCGCATCAAGCTCGACGACACGGTCCTGAAGTACCCCTTCCGCACCGGGGACGAGCTGCTGCGCCTGACGAAGGAGACGGGTCTGTCCATCTCCTCGCTGATGCTGGAGAACGAGCTGTCCTGGCGCACGGAGGACGAGATCCGCGGGGGCCTGCTGGAGATATGGCGGGTCATGCAGGGATGCGTGGCGCGCGGCCTGTCGCGGGAGGGCATTCTGCCGGGCGGTCTGAAGGTGCGCCGCCGCGCGGCCGTCACCGCGCGCCAACTGCGCGCCGAGGGCGACCCGCTGGCCCGCGCGATGGAGTGGATCACGCTCTACGCGATGGCGGTGAACGAGGAGAACGCGGCGGGCGGCCGGGTCGTCACGGCACCGACGAACGGCGCCGCGGGCATCATCCCGGCGGTGCTGCACTACTACATCAACTTCGTGCCCGGCGCGGACGAGGACGGGGTGGTCCGCTTCCTGCTCGCCGCGGGCGCGATCGGCATGCTCTTCAAGGAGAACGCGTCCATCTCCGGCGCGGAGGTCGGCTGCCAGGGCGAGGTCGGCTCGGCCTGCTCGATGGCGGCGGGCGCGCTGGCGGAGGTGCTCGGCGGCACCCCCGAGCAGGTGGAGAACGCGGCCGAGATCGGCATGGAGCACAACCTCGGACTGACCTGCGACCCGGTCGGCGGCCTGGTCCAGATCCCGTGCATCGAGCGCAACGGCATGGCAGCGGTCAAGGCCGTCACGGCGGCCCGCATGGCGATGCGCGGCGACGGCTCGCACAAGGTCTCCCTCGACAAGGTCATCAAGACGATGAAGGAGACCGGCGCCGACATGAGCGTGAAGTACAAGGAGACCGCCCGCGGCGGGCTCGCGGTGAACATCATCGAGTGCTGAGCAGACAGGCCCTGACCCGCACGTTCCGGAACGGACGCCTTCCCCGCTCATGGATGTGTTCGCGTGGTGCGGGGCGTCGGACCGACTGTCAGAGTGGTGACGCCCTGGGCCGGGTGGACCCTAGCGCCGCCGATGTCGGCTGATCCGGACGGCCCCGACCGGATCGGGATCCGCAAGGTAGGCAAGGTGGGAATGTTCCTCCGCCGGCGCCCCCGCCGGTGACACCCGGCAACGGACAACGGCAGGGCCCGGCAGACGGATCTGCCGGGCCCTGCCGCACCGTGATCACTCTCACCGGGATTTCCCGTACCTCACACGAGAGCCCACCAGTACCAAGGCCGGTAACGGGGGGCGTGAGAGGGCCGGAGGCCGGACCTGCCCTTCCCTGTGGGGCAGGTCCGGCCCTAGACGAACCGTCCGCTCAGGCCGGTCGCGCCGAGACCCCGGGGGCAGTCGGCCTTGGCGTACTCGTAGCCGATGGCGCTGCGCTTGGCGACGCCGCCGCCGCACTCGACCGTGACCCTGATGTCGCGGCCCGCGCCGGCGCAGTTGAGGTGTCCGCGGCCGTGGCCGGCGTACCAGTCGGTCCAGCCGCTGCAGGAGGACGGGTAGGAGGCGGTCACGGTGGGGGCGGCGACCGCGGGGAAGGCGGTGGCGCCGAGGGCGAGGGCCGTGCTGAGACCGGCGGTCGCCAGGAGTCGGCGGATGCGCATGGAGATGCTCCTCGTTCGTGGTCGGTGGGTGGTGCCCGGTCCGGCTCGCTGTCCGGCGGGGCGTCACCGAGACTGCTGATCGGCGGCGGCGCGGGGCAAGGGGTGCCGGCCGTCCCGGACAGGGGACGGCTGTCCGGGCTGGTCAGGGAGTTGTCCGGGGCGGATCCGGACGGCGGGACATGGCGGGATCCGGCGTTGTCCCCGCTTTCGGGGGCGCAGCAGGATGACGTTCATGAGGAACCTGGGGGATCTGTCGCCGTACGAGGCCCGGGACCCGGCCGGCTTCGTCGAGTCGATGCGGCGGCTCAAGGAGCGGTCGGGGCTGACCTACCGCGAGTTGGAGGTGAAGGCCGCGCGCAACGGGGACACGTTGGCGCGCAGCACGCTGGCGGACGCCCTGGGGCGGACGAACCTGCCCCGGCCCGATGTGCTCGCCGCGTTCGTCAGGGCGTGCGGGGACGGGGAGCGGATCGGGGTGTGGCTGGACGCGCGGGAGCGGATCGCCTCGGGGGCGGTCGAGCCGACGCCGGTGGAGGCCGGACCAGGCTCCGGCGCCGAGGAGTTGACCTCCCCGAAGCCGCCGCCGTCATCGCCCTCGCGCCGGATCCGTACGGCCGTCCTCGTCGCCGTGTGCGTCGTACCGCTGGTCGGGCTGGGACTGTGGTGGCTGCTGCCCGGCGGGGGCGACGGGGGTTCCGGCGACGAGCGCGCGGCGGCTCTCAGCGGCTGGGTCACCATCCGGCCCGCCCGTACGCCGGAGTTCTGCCTCACCGACGGCCGCGACCGCGCGGGGGCCTACGCGAACGCCGTCGCCGTCCAACTCCCGTGCGCGCAGGCGACCGTACCGCGCACGTATCTCGAACCGGCCGGTGAGAACCTGTACCGCATCCAGTGGCACCACCCGCAGGAGGGCAAGGGCTGCCTCACGGTCCTGAACACCGGCCCGGTCAAGGGGATGCTGGAACCCCGCAACGACTGCACCCAGGGCACGCTCTTCCGGCTCGAACCGGTCGGCGACGGGTTCCGGTTCCGCGCGGTCGGCAGCGGCCGGTGCGTCGGGGTCGCCGACGCGAAGGAGGGGGCGGAGGCGTCGGAGCGACGGTGCGGGGACTCGGCGGACGAGCGGTTCCTGGTACGACGGGACTGAGCGGTACTTGTCGTGGTCGGCCATCACCACGTCGGTTCGGTGGCCGACCGCGGCTGACGCTTCCGCTGAGGGGGCATACCCCGGGTACCAGGGTGAACAAGGCAGTGATCCCTGTCCCCCACGAGCACTTCAGGGAGCGCCCATGCTGCGAGGCATCGACGTCAGCGCGTACCAGTCATCCGCCTACGACACGGACGGCCTCTCCTTCGTCTTCATCAAGGCGACGGAGGGGCGTTCGTATGTGAACCCCAAGCTCACCGCCCAGACCAAGACGGCCCGGGACGCCGGGTGCGTGGTCGGCTTCTACCACTTCCTGTGGCCCGGGAACATCCCGGCCCAGGCCGAGTACTTCGTCTCCAAGGCCCCGGAGAGGGCGGGCGACGTGCTGGCCGTGGACTGGGAGACCACCGGCGACGGCACTCACGCGAGCAACGCCGAGAAGGACCGCTTCATCCGCCAGGTGAAGCAGCTCCGGCCGGACAACCGCGTCATCCTCTACACCAATCGCAACTTCTGGCTCACGATCGACACCACTTCCTACGCCGGGGACGGTCTGTGGATCGCCGACTACGTCACCGCGGGCAAGCCCCGCATCAAGGCGCCCTGGCGCTTCCACCAGTACACCTCCGACCCCGTGGACAAGGACGTCGCCGACTTCACGAGCAAGGCCGCCCTCCGGGAGTGGGCCACGAGCGCCTGAACCGCTCGCCCGGCCCTCGACCCCGCCCCTACCGGCCCGCGTTGAGCGGCACCTCACCCGGGACTGACGCCTGGGCGGGCCCGGCGAACCGGTCGGCGAGGCGCCCGGTGGCTCGCCGACCGTTCCCGGTGGTTGGTGGGGACGGGCTTATCCGCGGAACTCCGGGGTGCGCTCGGGGGACGCCTCCGCCAGGGCCTTGGTGACGGCGTCGACGCCCGCCCTCAGGCCGTAGACAGGAGTGGGGGGCTGCTGGCGCCAGGAGTCGTCGATACCGCCGGCGTCGACCGTGTCGAAGCCGAGCTCGTCGATCAGGGCCCGCACCGTGCGCTTCGCCGCCTCGTCGTCGCCCGCGACCGGGAGCGCCATCCGGTCGGGGTCGCCGGCCGGGCGGGGGGCGTCCAGGATGTCCCGGGCGTAGGTGCCGTTGAAGGCCTTGATCACGGGATGGCCGATCTGCCGTTCGGTCCAGCGGCTCTCGGTGAGGCCCTCGTCCTCGATCGCCGGGATCCGTCCGTCCCGCTCCTTGGGGTAGTAGTTGCCGGTGTCGATCACCGCGACGCCCTCGGCCGCGCCGTCCAGCAGCCCGGACGGCAGGTCGGGTACCGCCTTGACGGGGATCGTGATCACGACGACCTCCGCGCCGCGGGCCGCCTCCTCGACCGTGACGGGTGTGGCGCCCGTCTCCTCGGCCAGTGCGGTGAGCGTGTGGGGGCCGCGGGAGTTGGCGACGGAGACGTCGTGCCGGAGGGCGGTGAGCCTCCGGGTGAGGTTGCCGCCGATGTTGCCCGCCCCGATGATGCCGATCTTCATGACGCGCCTCGCCCTTCCGGGGGTCCCTGTGCTTGCACAGCGTTCGTGAGGAACACCAACCGAGGGGTCGTCCGGGCTATTCCTGGTTCGGGCCGAACGGCTGACGAGGGGCGGCCGTCCCTGGCCGGGCGGGCGCCCCTTCGTCATGGACTCACTTGTTCAGGTACGTCCAGAACTCGTCGAACGACAGGACCTTGTCGCCGTTGAGGTCGCGGGACTTGATGACGGCCTCGGCCACCGCCTCGGTGACGTTCCAGTCTCCCCCCTGGGCCAGGGCGGACCGGAACTCGGAGGCGGTGATGAATCCGTCACCGTCCACGTCGATCCGGTCGAACTGCCTGCGTGCTTCCTCGATGTCCGCCACCGATCCGCCCCTTCTTGGTGCCTTTGCCGTCGTACGGCCGTCCTACTGACGGAGGTCAGATTAACGGCCCGCCCTCGCCCTCGGTGCGGCGACCACCCAGGCGAACTCCAGGTGCGGCGGCGCGGGGTCACCTTCAGCGCGGTCTCGCCGGCGCGGCAGCCGAGCGGGGGCGAGCCGGTGTGGGCCCAGGTGTCGGCGGGGCACGCCCGCCGACTGCGGGCGTTCCAGGCGTCCGGTTACCGGCCGGTGGGGCCGGAGGCGCTGTTCGTCGCCCGCTGACCCCGGCGCCCGGCAGGGGCGTCAGCGGTAGACGCCCGTGTGGCCCAGCGAGTAGCGGCCCGGCTGCGGATAGACCGCGAGGCCGTGTGGACCGCTGCCCACCTTGATCCGGGCGAGCTGCTTCCCGGTCCGCGTGTCGATGGCGTACACCACGGAGTTGTACCGCCCGGACAGCCACAGCACGGTGCCGTCCGTGGAGACGCCACCCATGTCGGGGCTGCCGCCGCCGGGCAGGCGCCACTTGGCGCTCAGCTTGTTCTTCGGGAAGTCGAAGACGGAGATGGTGCCCTCGCCGCGGTTGGAGATGTACATCACGCGGGAGTCGCGGCTGACGTAGAGACCGTGCGCACCCCTGCCGGTGGCGAGGAAGGACGGCTTGGCGAAGGTGTCGCCGTTCAGGATCCACACTCCGTCGGCCACCATGTCCGCGATGTAGAACCTCTTGCCGTCCGGGGAGATCTTGACGTCCTGCGGCATGGCTCCGTGGAACGGCAGCTTCTGCTGGCCCGTCACCTCCATCTTCGCGGTGTCGACCTTGAGCAGCTCGCCGCTGAACTCGCAGGAGACGACGAAGTAGCGGCCGTCGATGGAGAAGTCGGCGTGGTTGACGCCGTAGCAGCTCACCGGAAGGGCCTTGACCACCTTCATGGTGTGCGCGTCGCGGAAGACCAGCCGGCGGTCCTTGGAGGCCATCACGACCGCGTACTTGCCGTCCGGCGTGAAGTACAGGTTGTACGGGTCGTGCACGGCGACCGGCTTGCCGGCCTCGCCGGTCCTCGGGTCGATGGGGGTGAGGGAGTTGCCCAGGTCGTTGTTGACCCACAGGGTCTTCAGGTCCCAGGACGGCACGACGTGCTGGGGCTGGCGGCCGACCGGGATCGTGTCGATGACCTTGTACGTCTTCGGGTCGATGACGGTGACCGTGTCGGAGTTGGTGTTGGGGACGTAGACCCGGGACGGGAAGTCCTTGACCACCTCGGAGAGCCGGCCCGGCCGGTCGGCCGCGTAGATGTCGTTCGGGTCGAGCACGGGCGGCATGCCCGGCAGGACCTGTACGGCGTTCTGCCGGTCGGCACGGTTGGCGGGGGCCTTGGAAGGGAGTGCCTGGTCCTTGTGGGGGGATCCGCTGCTGCATCCGGCGAGCGCGGCGAGGGCGAGGCCGGCGATCAGTGCGCGCGTGACGGTCGAGAGGGGCATCAGCTCAGCAGCTCCGTGGTGGTCACCGCGGCGAGGCCGCGGTCGTCGAGTGCGTGCAGGATGGCGGGGAGGGCGACGACCGTGTCCGCCTGCCCGAAGTGCAGGCTTACCACGGACCCCTTGCGGACCTCCTCCAGGACCCGGTGGGTGATGGCCCGGGCGCCCGGCGAGGTGTAGTCGAGCGAGTCGACGTCGTACGACAGGACGTGCGGGTAGCCGACGTCGTGGGCCAGCCGTGCGACGAGCGGGGTCGCGCGGGGTGCCCGCGAGGGACGGAACCAGGTGCCGATGGATCCGGTGAGCCGTCGCAGCCGGTCCGCGCATCCCTGGATCTCGGCGCGTGCGTCCGCCTCGGACATGGTGTTGATGGCGAGGTGGCGCTGTGTGTGGTTGCCGAGGTCGTGACCGCCCCTGAGGATCCGGCGGGCGATGTCGGGATGCTCGTCCAGCCAGGAGCCGACCGCGAGCACGGTGATCCTCGCGCCCGCGTGCTCGGCCCTTTCGAGGATCGCCGTGGCGAGGGAGGGGTCGCCCTCCCCGTGGAAGGTGAGGGCCACCCGGGGGCGGTCGCGTGGGCCGTGGGTGATCTGGTCGGGCTGCCCGGGGATGGAGCGGGGCCGGGGAGCCTGGATGCCGGACCCGGGGGAGCCGTTGTCGGCGGTACGGGAGGAGAACGGCGGACGCACGGCCGTGGGGCCGGGAGAGCAGGCGGTGGCGATCGCGCCGACGGCCAGCCCCGCGCCTGCGCGCAGCGCCGAGCGGCGGTCGGGCACCGTGCGCGCGGTGCCCGTCGCACGGTCCGGTGGGGTGGAATCCGAGGGAGAGGGAGGGACGGGCGTGGTCATTCTCCCCATTTAAGGGCCAGACAGTGCCCAAAGCGTCGATTGATCCACTCGGGGGACGAGTGGATCACAACGGCACATGATGGGAATAACTGCCCACATGTCCCGCACAGGTGCGGTTTCATGACCGAACCCCTGTGAGGCACCTGTCGCTCCCGACTGCGACAGTCGACCGTGCGGCAGCCACCCAGACCCGGGCACCGGTTCGTCGCAGGTACCGCGGCATACACCCCCGCTCCGTGCCGCGCCACCGGCAAGGGAGCCCCGGCCGCCCCGCAGCCGGGGCTTCCGCCCGTACGGGCGCACGCCCACGGTCTCTCCGGGAACGCGCGGTCAGCGCTCGGCGGCCCGCATCTCGAACCACGTCATCTTGCCGCGCGGCAGCAGGTCGACGCCCCAGCGGTCGGCGAGCTTGTCGACGAGGAAGAGGCCGCGGCCGCTCAAGTCCATGTCCTGCACCGGGATCAGACAGGGCAGCCCGCGGGAGGGGTCTCGGATCTCGACGCGGATCCAGCCCCGGCGCCTGCGCATGCGTAACCCGAAGACGCGGGCACCGGTGTGCTGTACGGCGTTGCCGACGAGTTCGGAGACGAGCAGCACCGCGTCCTCGGTCATCCTCGGGGAGAGCCCCCAGTGGCGCAGGACCACGACCTGGACGAGGCGGCGCGCGGTGGCCGCGGATTCGGGGCGGGACGGCAGCGGGACCTCCGCCTCGGCGGGGTTGCCGAACAACTCCAGTGCCCTCAGCGCCCGTTCGTCCTCGATCGCAGGCGACCAGCGCGCCGCGGTCGCACTCGCGTGCTGCCGCGGCTGTTCGAAACCCTCCAGCCCCGCCATGGACCCATCATGGCCGCACAGAAGGCGGCCGAGGGGCGTTACGGCGGAACACGACGCCCGCACGCACACTTTCCACACGATTCGACTGACATATGTCAAAAGCAACTTGACGATCTGTGCACCCCAACTGACCTGCAAAAGCAAGCCAGTTGGGGGCATGGTCCACGCGTCGGCGTCGGGGCAGCCTTAAGGCCGCCTTAAGGCTGCCATAATCCGCTCCTTCGAGGGACACCGAGGAGGACGCGGCGGCGCGGCTGTCAGACGAACTTCGCCTTGCCGGGCCCTTCCTCCACGAAGCTGCGCATGCCTCGCTCCCGGTCCTCGGTCGCGAACAGGCCCGCGAACCAGTTGCGTTCCAGCGCCAGACCCGTCTCGATGTCCGTCTCCAGGCCCATGTCGACGGCCTCCTTCGCGGCGCGCAGCGCGATCGCCGGCCCCTGTGCGAGCCTGGCGGCCCAGGCGCGCGCCTCGGCGTACACCTCCTCGGCCGGTACCACCCGGTCGACGAGGCCCAGCGACAGCGCCTCCTCGGCCTTCACCATCCGCCCGGTGAAGATGAGGTCCTTGGCCCTGGAGGGGCCGATCAGGCGCGCCAGCCGCTGGGTGCCGCCCGCCCCCGGGATCAGTCCCAGCAGGATCTCCGGCTGCCCCAGCTTCGCGTTCTCGGCGGCGATGCGGTAGTCCGCGCAGAGCGCCAGCTCGCAGCCGCCGCCCAGGGCATAGCCGGTGACGGCGGCGACGACCGGCTTGGGGATGCGGGCCACGGCGGTGAAGGAGTCCTGCAAGGCACGGGAGCGCACCACCATCGCGGTGTGGTCCATGCCCTGCATCTCCTTGATGTCCGCGCCCGCCGCGAACACCTTCTCCCCGCCGTAGAGGACCACGGCGCGCACGTCGTCGCGGCGCGTGGCCTCCTCGGCGAGTTCCCTGATCCGGTCCTGGGTGGCGACGTCCAGTGCGTTCATCGGCGGGCGGTCCAGGCGGAGGGTGCCGACGCCCTCGGCGACTTCCAGATGCACAGTCATGCCAGGAAGGTTAACGGGCACTAACGCCGCCGGGCCCGGTGTCCTCGCTCACAGCGGCACACCGGGCCCGGCCCCGAGGAAGCTCCTACCTTGTCCACTCGTCCCAGGACATGTTCCAGCCGTTGAGCCCGTTGTCGGGGGCCACCGTCCTGTCGTGGGAGCGCTTCACGACGACGACGTCACCGATCATCGAGTTGTCGAAGAACCAGGCGGCCGGGACGGACTTGTCGTAACCACCGCGCACATCGCGCAGGCCGACGCAGCCGTGGCTCGCGTTGTAGTTGCCGAAGGCGCCGCCACCCCAGTAGTTGCCGTGGATGAAGGTGCCGGAGTCGGTCAGGCGCTGGGCGTGCGGCACGTCCTTGATGTCGTACTCGCCGCCGTAGCCGACGGTCTCGCCGTTCATCCGGGTGACGACGAGACGCTCGCTGATGACCATCTGGCCGTTCCAGGTGTCGTAGCCCGGCTTGCCGGTGGTGACCGGGAGGGTCCTGACGACCTTGCCGTCGCGCTTGACGACCATCTTGTGGGTCTTCGCGTCGACGGTGGAGACCTGGCTGCGGCCGATGGTGAAGCGCACGGTCCTGGTCTGCTTGCCGTAGACACCGGGACGGCCCTCGACACCGTCGAGGTTCAGGTGCACGGTGACCTTGGTGCCGGACTTCCAGTACGTCTCGGGGCGGAAGTCGAGGCGGTCGTTGCCGAACCAGTGGCCGCGGACGTCGACGGCCGGCTCGGTCTTGATGGTGATGGCCTTCTCGACGTCCTCCGGGTGTGTGATGCCCCGGGTGAAGTGGACCGAGAACGGCATGCCGACGCCGACGGTGGAGCCGTCGTCGGGCCGGTAGATGCCGACGAAGGTGTTCTTCGGGGTGAGCGTGGTGAACGAGGACTCCTCGGCGGAGGTGAGTCCCGCCGCGTCCTTGGCTACCGCGTGGACCTTGTACGTCGTGGCCGCGGCCAGATGGGTCGAGGGCGTCCAGGTGGTGCCCCCGCCGGATATCTTCCCGGCGACCTCGCGGCCCTTGGCGTCCTCGACCCTGACCTCGGTCAGCTTGCCCTTGCCCGCCGTCACCCGCAGGGCGCCCGCGGTGTCCACGGCCTTGGCGCCGTTCTTCGGCGCTATGGTGACGACCGCCTGCGACTGCTTGTCCGCGGCCTTGCCGGAGTCCTGGCCCTTGCCACCGGCCGACCCCGCACCGGAGTTCCCTCCCCCGCCGCACGCGGTGGCGGTCAGCAGGAGGGCACCGAGTATCAGTGCCGTGAATCTCCTGCCCCCTCGCATCCGCGCACCAACCGACGCCCCCGATATCGGTCGCCCGTTCACGTTCTTTCTCCCCTCGCACGGCCTGATCAGGCCCGCACTCCCCTACGTCTCTTCGCCGCAGGGACACGCCCTCGGCTCGCGACCCGCGCGCGCATTGCGCAAATTAATCACACGCCCCAGCCGGATGACTCCCCGCGATTGTCACTGTTCAGTCCCAACTTCGGGCATCGCAAGGCGCATCGGGGGCCGCCGGGCGCGCACCCCCGTGAACCCCCGCGCGCCCCTTGGGACTACTTGGCCGCGCCGCCCGCCTTCCACTCCTGCCAGCTCATGTTCCAGCCGCCGAGTCCGTTGTCGGGAGCGACCTTCTTGTCCTCGCTGTGCACGACCTCGATGACGTCCCCGACGAGGCTGCGGTCGAAGAACCAGCCCGCGGGGGTGTCCGGGCCGCCGCCCTTGACGTCCCTCAGACCCACGCAGCCATGGCTGACGTTGACGTGCCCGGGGGCGTCCGGTGCCCAGTAGTTGCCGTGCACGAAGGTGCCGGAGTCGGTCAGGCGCATGGCGTGCGGGACGTCGGGGATGTCGTACTCGCCGCCGAAGCCGACCGTGCGGCCGTCCATGCGGGTGACCTCCAGCATCTCCATGACCACCATCTTCCCGTTGTACGTGGTGGTCGTCGGGGCGCCCGCGGTGATCGGCACGGTGGCCATCAGCCTGCCGTCGCGGCGGACCTGCATGGTGTGCGCGGCCGCGTCGACGAGCGAGACCTGGCTGCGGCCGACGGTGAACGAGAACGTCTTGTGCTGCAGGCCGTACACCCCGGGCGCGCCTTCCACGTCCCGCAGCCGCAGCGTGACGGAGACCTGGGTGCCGGGCCTCCAGTACTCCCGCGGCCGGAAGTCGACGCGGTCCCTGCCGAACCAGTGCGGGCGGATCTCCACGGGCGGCCGCGCGGTCACCCGGATCGCGCGCTCGACGGCGGCCCGGCGCTCGATGTCCCGGTTGAACTGGAGGGACACGATCATCCCGGTGCCCACCGTGGAGCGGTTCTCGGGGGTGACGTACCCGATGAACCGCCGGCCGGGGACGAACGTGGTGAACGTGGCGTGCCGGGCCGAGCGGTGGCCGCTTCCGTCGTGGGCCACCGCGTCGACCGTGTAGCGGGCGGCGAGGGCGAGGCGGTCGTCGTCGGGCTGCCAGACCCTGCCGTCGGCGGAGATGTGGCCGGGCACCGGGGAGTCCTGCGCGTCCTGGGACCTGACGACGGTCACCGACTCCAGACGGCCGTTCGGCACCCGCACCCGCAGCCGCCGATCGGCACCCACGGACGTGCTGCCGTCGTCCGGAACGACGCGGATGACGTCCTCGGGCGCGGGCGGCTTGCCGAGCACCTCGTCGAATCCTTGGGAAGTGCAGCCGGCCACGAGGCCCGCCCAGGTCAGTGCGGCGGCCAGGGCGGCTGCCGTGCGCCGCGCGTGCGTCTGTACGTGGATCACGCCGGGCCCAACGACCCACCCCCTCCTGGGGAAACGTGAGTGCGAGCCACGCTCTGGGCAGAACAGTGGGGAGGACGACGCGACGGGAAGCCGCGCCCGTGAGCCGCAGGGGCGCGCCCGTGCCGGGAGACCGGGCGTGCGCAGGCCCCGAGGACTGCGCACGCCCGGCCTCCCGGCACCGGCCAAGGCGCCCCGGAGGCGGGCAGGCCAGGAAAGGGCGGGGTGCCGCGCGCCCTTTTCCCGTGTCGCCCCGACGAGCCGCGGGAGGCTGAACGGTGTCGAGCGCAGCCGAGCAGGAGGCAGTGCAGAGGGAGCGGGCGGACGGGGGACGGTCCGCGCGCCCGGCCGCCGTGCTCAACGGCAGGCGGCGCCCGGTGCCGGCGGTGCCGGTGTGGCCGGGTGCGCCCACCCCGCTCGGGGCGCGCTTTCGCGCGGGCCCGGACGGGGCCGTGGGCACCAACTTCGCGCTGTGGGCGGGCGGTGCCGAGGCGGTCGAGCTGTGCCTGTTCGACGGGCCGGGCGCCGAGAGCCGCGAGACGCGGGTGGCGCTCACCGAGCTGACGCATGAGATCTGGCACGGATTCGTGCCGGGGGTGATGCCCGGACAGCGGTACGGCTACCGGGTGCACGGCCGCTGGGACCCGTGGACGGGCGCGCGCTGGAACCCGGCCAAGCTCCTCCTCGACCCGTACGCGCGCGCGGTCGACGGCGCCATGGAAGTCGGACACGGTGGCCTGCCGCCGGAGGTCTACGGGCATGTGCGGGACTGGCCGGACCAGCGGGTCGCGGACACCGTGCGCGACGAGCGGGACTCCGCGCCGTACGTCCCCAAGGGCGTCGTCGTGCATGATGACGACGACTGGTCGGACGACCGCCGTCCGAAGACACCGTGGGCGGACTCGGTGATCTACGAGCTGCATGTGCGCGGCTTCACCCGGCTGCACCCCGGCATTCCGCCCGAGCTGCGCGGCACCTACGCGGGCCTGGCGCATCCCGCGGCCGTCGACCACCTGGTGCGGCTCGGCGTGACGGCCGTGGAACTGCTTCCCGTGCACCAGTTCGCGCACGAGGACCATCTGCTGCGGCGGGACCTGAGGAACTACTGGGGCTACAACTCGATCGGCTACTTCGCCCCGCACTCCGCCTACGCCTCCACGGGCACGACCGGCCAGCAGGTCGGCGAGTTCAAGCGGATGGTGCGGGCGCTGCACGCGGCCGGGATCGAGGTGATACTCGACGTGGTCTACAACCACACGGCGGAGGCGGGCGAGCTGGGCCCGACCCTGTCCCTGAAGGGCATCGACAACCGCGGCTACTACCGCCTCCAGTCCGACGGGCGCGGGTACGCGGACTACACGGGCTGCGGCAACACGCTGCACGTGGTGCAGCCGCACGTGCTGCGGCTGATCACCGACTCCCTGCGGTACTGGGTCACGGAGATGGGTGTGGACGGCTTCCGCTTCGATCTGGCGGCGGCGCTGGCCAGGTCGATGCACGACGTCGACATGCTGTCCCCGTTCCTGGCGGTGATCGCGCAGGACCCGGTGCTGCGCCGGGTGAAGCTGATCGCGGAACCGTGGGACGTGGGCTCGGGCGGCTACCAGGTCGGGGCGTTCCCCCCGCTGTGGACGGAGTGGAACGACCGCTACCGCAACGCGGTACGGGACTTCTGGCGGGGCGCGCTGCCGGATGTCCGGGACCTCGGGTACCGGCTGTCGGGTTCGAGCGACCTGTACGCCTGGGGTGGCCGCCGCCCCTACGCGTCGGTCAACTTCGTGACGGCACACGACGGTTTCACGCTCCGCGACCTGGTGTCGTACGAGCGCAAGCACAACGAGGCCAACGGCGAGGGCAACCGCGACGGCTCCGACGACAACCGCTCCTGGAACTGCGGCGTGGAAGGGGAGACGGACGACCAGCGGGTACGGGCGCTGCGGCGGCGGCAGCTGCGGAACCTCCTCACCACCCTTCTGCTGTCGACGGGGGTGCCGATGCTGGTGGCGGGCGACGAGATGGGCCGCACCCAGCGCGGCAACAACAACGCCTACTGCCAGGACAACGAGACCGGATGGGTGGACTGGAGCCTGCTGGAGGACCCCGGCTGGCGGGGGCTGTTCGAGCTGACCTCCCGTCTGATCGCGCTGCGCCACCGCCACCCGGTGCTGCGCCGCCGGGCGTTCTTCTCCGGACGGGCCCATTCGGCGGACGGGCTGCGGGACCTGGCGTGGTTCACGGCGCGCGGGGAGGAGATGACGGAACGCGACTGGTACGCGCCCGCGGCGACCCTCGGCATGTATCTGTCGGGCCGCGACATACCGGGGCGGGACTCCCGGGGGGCACCTGTGGTGGACGACAGCTTCCTGGCGGTGCTGCACGCCGGGGACCGGCCGGTGAGTTTCGTGCTGCCGGGACCGCCCTGGGCGCGGCGGTACGAGCTGGTCGTGGACACCTCCCTGGAGGAGCAGCCACATCCGCCGGGGACGGCGCTCCCGGCGGGCTCGACGGTGACGGTGCCCGCGCGGGCTGTGCTGCTGCTGCGGGCGGCGGACTGAAGGCTGCTGCGGGCGGCGGGCCGAAGGCCGTCACCGGTACCGGTGCCGGTGCCGGTGGGCCGGCTGTGAGGGGACCGCGTGCGACCCGCCGAACACGCAGGTCGTAGGACTCATGGCGGAGCCGTGTCGGGCCAAAACTCGGTGGGCACTGTCAGTGCCGGTCCGTAGGCTCACCGGTGATGCCCACACAACGTGTCATGCCCAAGGACCGCTCGGCCGTCCGTACCCTGCTGCGTCTGTGGCCGTATGTGCGGCCGGTGCGGACGCGGCTGTTCACCGCCGCGTTCGTCGCGATCGTCGCCTCGTGCGTCAGCCTGGTGATCCCGCTCGTCCTGAAGTGGCTCGTGGACGGCCCGGTGGCCGACCGGGACCCGGCGGGCGTGTGGGTCGGCGCGCTGTATCTGCTGCTCCTCGGGATCGCCGAGGCGGTGCTGTTCGGGATACGGCGGTGGCTGGTGGCGCGGCCGTTGTCCCGCGTCGAGGCCGACATGCGGGCGGATCTGTACGGGCATCTCCAGCGCCTCCCGGTCGCCTTCCACGACCGCTGGGCGTCGGGGCAGCTGCTGTCGCGGGGCACGACGGACCTGATGCTGCTGCGCATGTTCTTCGCCTTCCCGCTGACGTTCTTGCTGGTCAACGCCGTGACCATCCTCGTGGGCGTGATCATCATGCTGCTCCAGGACCTCACGCTCGGACTGATCATCCTGGGACCGGGCATTCCGGTCATGGTCATGTGCGCGCTCTTCGAGCGGCGGTACGCGGAGGTGGCGCGGCGGGCGCAGGACCAGGTGGGCGATCTGACGACCGTCGTCGAGGAGAGCGTGCTCGGCATCCGGATCATCAAGGGCTTCGGCCGCCACCGCAGCCAGGCGCGGGTTTTCCGGGAACTGTCCCGGACGCTGCGCGGGACGGAGCTGGAGAAGGCACGGCTGCTCGCGTCGATCTGGGCGGTCATCGTCACCCTGCCGGAGATCGCGATCGGTGCGGCGCTGCTGCTGGGCACCGTACAGGTGGCGAAGGGTGAGCTCTCCGCGGGGACCTTGGTGGCCTTCCTGTCCACGGCGCTCGCGTTGCGATGGCCCGTCGACTCGATCGGATTCCTGCTGGCGATGAGCCAGGAGGCGGCGACGGCGACGGATCGGTTCTTCGAGGTCATGGACGAGGAGCCGGAGCCGGAAGGGCCGAAGGCTCCTGGCGCCCCGGAACCGGAGACCTTGGACAGCGGACTCCGGTTCCAGGGCGTCCGGTTCCGCTATCCCGACGCCCCCTCCGACTCTCCCCCCGTCCTCGATCGCATCGACCTCCACGTCCGCTCCGGTGAGACCATGGCCCTGGTCGGTGCCACCGGCAGCGGGAAGACCACGCTCACGGCGCTCATCCCCCGTCTGCACGAGCTGACCTCGGGCCGCATCACGCTGGACGGCCGGGACATCACGGCCATGTCCCGCCAGGAGCTGCGGTCCCAGGTGGCCGTCGCCTTCGAGGAGCCCACGCTCTTCTCCGCGTCCGTCGGCGAGAACGTCCTCATGGGCGCCCCGGACACCGCCGGCGACCAGGACCTCAGGCGTGCCCTCGATATCGCCCAGGCCGGCTTCGCGTACTCCCTCCCGCAGGGCCCCCGGACGCAGGTCGGCGAGCAGGGCCTCAGTCTCTCCGGCGGCCAGCGGCAGCGCCTCGCGCTGGCCCGCGCGGTCGTCGGCAGGCCGCGATTCCTCGTCCTCGACGACCCCCTGTCCGCCCTGGACGTGCACACGGAGGCCGCGGTCGAGGCGGCCCTGCGCCGGGTGCTGGACGGCACGACCGCGCTGGTCGTTGCGCACCGCCCGTCCACGGTCCTGCTCGCCGACCGCGTCGCCCTTCTCTCCGGCGGCCGCATCGCCGCCGTCGGCACCCACCAGGAACTGCTGCGCACGAACTCCGAGTACGCCCATCTGATGTCCGGAGACCCCGGGGAGGCCCGATGACGGCGTCCACGACGACCGTGCCGAACAACGAGGACAGTGAGGACGACAAGGACGACAGGGACTACGAGGGACCGACCGGGGACGGGTCCGCCTCGCCGTCCGCCGCCTCCGACGACCCGTTCGACCGTGACGCCCTGCCCGCACCGCCGGGCGCGACGGCCGCGCTGCTGCGTTCCCTGCTCGCCCCGCTGCGGGCCCGGGTCGTGGTGACCTGTGTCCTGCTCCTGCTCCAGCAGGCGGCGGTGCAGGTGGGGCCCCTGCTGGTGGCCTACTCCATCGACCGTGCCGTACCGGCGTTCCGGCACGGCGACCACGGGCCGCTGATGGCGGCGGCGGTCGGCTATCTGCTGTCCGCGGCGGCCGGCGGCGGGCTCCAGTACGCGTTCATCGTCGCCTCGGCCCGCGTCAACCAGGACGTGCTGCTCGATCTGCGCGGCCGGATCTTCCGTCATGCGCAGGCCCTGAGCGTCGACTTCCACGAGCGCTACACCTCCGGCCGGCTGATCTCCCGTTCCACGACGGACGTGGAGTCGCTGCGGGAACTGCTCAGCGAGGGCCTCCAGGAACTGGTCACGGTCATCCTGTCGTTCGTCTACATCTCCGTGATGCTGCTCTGGCTGGATCTCGGCCTGGACGCGGTGGCGGTGGCGTCCCTGGTGCCGCTGTACTGGCTGGTGCGGCTCTACCAGCGCCGGGCGGGCCGGATCTTCCGCCGCCGGTCGACCGCGATCGCCGCGGTCATCGTCAAGTTCGCGGAGACGATGAACGGCATCCGGCCGGTGCGCGCGTTCCGCCGCGAGACCGCCAACGACGCCGAGTTCCGCGTCCTCAACACCCGGCACGCGCGGACCAACGGCGACGCGCTGCTGGAGATGGCCCGCTATGTCACCGGCTCCCGGCTGGTGGCCAACACGGCCGTGGCCGCCATCGTGCTGTGGGGCGCGTACCGGGTGGCGGACGGCTCGCTGGCACTGGGTGTGCTCGCGGCCGCGGTGCTGTATCTGCGGCGACTGTACGACCCCATCGACCGGCTCGGGATGTTCCTCAACGCCTACCAGTCGGCGGCGGCCTCGCTGGAGAAGATCGCGGGGCTGCTGGCGCAGACGCCCTCGGTGCCCGAGCCGTCCGCGCCCGTGTCGCTGCGGGCGCGCGCGGGTGGACAGCCGGGCCGCCAGGTCGTGTTCGAGGACGTGCGCTTCGCGTACCGCACGGGCGGGGAGGTGCTGCCGCGCTTCTCGCTGACGCTGCCCGCCGGGCAGACGGTGGCGGTGGTGGGCGCGACGGGGGCGGGCAAGTCGACCCTCGCCAAGCTGCTCGCCCGCTTCTACGACCCCACCGAGGGCCGGGTCCTGCTGGACGGCGTGGACCTTCGGAACCTCGCCCTGGCCGAACTGCGCCGAGGGGTGGTGATGGTGACCCAGGAGGCGTTCCTGTTCTCCGGCACGGTCGCCGAGAACATCGCGATCGGCCGTCCGGACGCCACGCACGAGGAGATCGAGCGGGCGGCGAAGGCGATCGGGGCGCACGATTTCATCAGCGCGCTGCCCGAGGGCTACGACACCGACGTACGCAAGCGTGGCGGCCGTATCTCGGCCGGGCAGCGCCAGCTCGTCGCGTTCGCCCGCGCCCTGCTGGCGGACCCGGCGGTACTGATCCTCGACGAGGCGACCAGCTCCCTGGACATCCCGGGCGAACGGGCCGTGCAGCGGGCCATGGAGACGGTGCTGCGGGGGCGCACGGCCGTCGTGATCGCGCACCGGCTGTCGACGGTGGAGATCGCGGACCGGGTTCTGGTCATGGAGGGCGGACGCATCGTCGAGGACGGCAGCCCCACCGAACTGATCGCGGGCACCGGCCGGTTCGCCGATCTGCACCGGGCCTGGCGGGACAGCCTGGCGTGACCCCGGGCGCCGGGGACCGTCCGGGTGGCCTGCTCGGCACCGGGGGCCGGCCGGCCGCGCGCGCCGGCAGGACTGCGAGGTGCGCGGCGTCGATCTCCAGGAGGCCGCCGCGGTGCCCGGGATCGTCCACGCCGCGGTGCCGGCCCCGCCCGGCACCCGGCTGCTGCTGCCGCCGAAGAACCCGATTCCGCGGCTCGCGGCGCTGATCGCGGTGGCCGACGACGAGGTGGGCACGGGGCACGCTCTGGACGTCGCCGAGCAGAAGGTCGCGGCGGACACCCTTCCGCCGGCCGGCTGAGCCGGGGCCGGTCCGGGAGCGGTGGCGCGGTCCGCCCGCGGCTACTCGCTCCCGGCCGGCGCCTTGACGATACGGGCGACGAAGAAGCCCTCGAAGGTGTCGGTGGGCGCCACCCGGACGGCGTCCTTCAGGCGCTCGTCGAACTTCATGCCCCGCCAGGAGGTGACCCCGGGCCGGAACGACGGCTCGGAGAAGTCCAGCGGCTCCAGGGTGAGGTCCTTGTGCCGCTCGAGGTTCTTGCTGACCGGGAACTCGTTCTCCTCGGGGCTCAGGGTGCAGGTGGAGTACACCATGACGCCGCCGGGCCGCAGCAGCTTGTAGGCCGCGCTGATCATCTTGGTCTGGAGGAACTTGTACTTCTCGATGCGCTCCTCGGACCAGAACCGCAGGGAGCCGGGGCGGCGCAGGTCGATCCGGCCCTCGCCGGAGCACTGGACGTCCAGCAGGATGCGGTCGAAGGATTCGGCGGGCAGCGACTTGTCGATGTACTGCGCGGGGTGCGTGGTCAGCTCCGCGTAGCGCACGCCGTAGAGCTCGGCCAGCTCCCCCGTCTTGCGGGCTCGGGGGGCCGCACCGTCGTTGAGCCACAGCCGGCAGTCGTTGCCTACGCGCGCGGCGAGGTGGAAGGCCTTCCCGCCGGGGGCCGCGGCCACGTCGAGGACGCTGTCGCCGGGGCGCGGCGACAGCGCGACGGGCGGGATGAGGCTGGAGGCGTTCTGGAGGTAGACACGGCCCTCGTGGGCCAGCGCGAGCATGTCCTCGAAGCCGTCGCCCTCCGGCCACAGGAACGTGTGCTCGGCCCAGTCGACCGGGAAGGCCTTGGGCGCCTTCTCCCGTACGGCGCGCAGGGTGTCCTGGTACGTGTCCTCGTCGAGCAGCCGGTTGACTCTGATGGAGGTGGGGCGGGCGCCCCGGAAGATCTCCTTGACCTCGGCCGGTCGGATCCGGAGGACCTCGGCCATACGCTGCTCGAACTGGCGGATGGTCCGCGCGCTGGACACGGCCGGGCTCCTTTCTGGCCGACCCCCGGGTCGGAACGGTCTCTGGGTCACCAGTCTCTCACTCGGCGGTGGCCCACCGATCCGCACAGCGGGACGTCCGGAACGCCCGGGAGCTGCGTCGTGCTCCAGGCCAACCTGATCAGCCACGGCCGTCTCACCTTCGACCTGCTCGCCACGGGCTCCCTCGACTACTGCCGCTACAGCACGGCCTACGGCTCGGTGGGCCTGGCCCAGGCGTGTCTCACAGCGAGTCTGGAGTACACCCGTGAGCGCACCCGGTTCGGCGTCCCGATCCGGGATCACCCACTGGTGCGCCGCATGCTCACGGACATGATCTCCTCGGTCGAGGCGGCGCGGCTGCTGTGCCGCCAGGCCGGTGTGCTGCGGGCCCGCAACCACAAGGACGCGATCCGCCAGACCCTGATCGCCAAGTACGCCGCCTCCCGCACCGGCCTCCAGGTCGCCGAGGACGCCGTGCAGCTGCACGGCGCCAACGGCATCGGGCCGGACTTCCCGGTGCAGCGGCATCTGCGGGACGCGAAGGTGCAGGAGATCATCGAGGGCACCAGTCAGATCCAGCAGCTTCAGATCGCCGAGATGACCCTCTGGTCAGGGCACCCGCGAAGACCCCGTCGGCCATGCCGTCGGGGCCTTCGCGCCGTCCGGGACCGTGCGCCGCCGCTCACGTTCCCGCCACGCCCGTATGAACGGTTCGTATATCGAACATGACTATCCGGACAACGAACGATTTCCGGCCAACTTCTTGATGCGATCCTGACAATCGCGCCGGTCTCTGCCACGCTTCCCACGGCCACCCCACAGCAACCCCACAGTTCCGTCGCTGTCCCGTGGCCCGTCACCTTCATGCACCTGGTTCCGCGTTCCGCCCTTGTTCTGCCCGGACGGGCGAACCTCCGTCCGGTCTCCCCTGGCCGCGCGAACCGCGGCCACGCAGAAGGAGTCAGTGTTGAGCAGCAGTTCCTCTCGCAGACGCACCTCCCACACCCCCTCCCGCCGCGCCGCGGCCGTCGCCCTCGTCGGCGTCTCCGCCCTGCTGGCCGCCGCCGTCCAGTCGGGCGCCGCGAGCGCCGCCCCGGCCGGTCCCAGGGCCGGGAAGATCAACCCCGCCCACGTGGCCCTGAAGCTGTCCCCCTCGCAGCGCGCCGAACTGCTGCGCGACGCCGACGCGGCGAAGGCGGACACCGCCCGGGCGATCGGTCTGGACGCCAAGGAGAAGCTGGTCGTCCGTGATGTCGTCAAGGACGGCGACGGCACGCTCCACACCCGCTACGAGCGCACCTACGCCGGCCTTCCGGTGCTCGGCGGCGACCTGGTGGTCGACACGGCCGAGTCCGGGAGGACCGAGCGGGTCGTCAAGGCCACCCAGGCCGCCATCAAGGTGGCCTCGCTCACGCCCGCCCTGGCCGCCGGCAAGGCGGAGAAGCAGGCGCTGTCCGCCGCGCGTGCGGAGGGCTCCCGGCGGACCGCGGCCGACGTGGCGCCGCGCAAGGTGATCTGGGCGGCGAGCGGCAAGCCCACGCTGGCGTACGAGACGGTGATCGGCGGCTTCCAGGACGACGGCACCCCGAACCAGCTGCACGTCATCACCGACGCCGCCACCGGCAAGGAACTCTTCCGGTACCAGGGCATCAAGAACGGTATCGGCAACACCCAGTACAGCGGCCAGGTCACGCTGACCACCACGCAGTCGGGCTCGACGTACACGCTGAACGACGGCTCGCGCGGCGCCCACAAGACGTACAACCTCAACCGTGGTACGTCCGGCACCGGCACGCTGTTCTCGCAGTCGAACGACACCTGGGGCAACGGCACCACGTCCAACGCCGCGACCGCGGGCGCCGACGCGCACTACGGCGCCGCGACCACGTGGGACTTCTACAAGACCACCTTCGGCCGCAGCGGCATCAGGAACGACGGCCAGGCGGCCTACTCCCGCGTGCACTACGGCAACTCGTACGTGAACGCGTTCTGGGACGACGGCTGCTTCTGCATGACGTACGGCGACGGGTCCGGCAACGCGGACCCGCTGACCTCGCTGGACGTGGCCGGCCACGAGATGAGCCACGGCGTCACCTCCAACACCGCGGGCCTGAACTACTCGGGCGAGTCCGGCGGCCTCAACGAGGCCACCTCCGACATCTTCGGCACCGGTGTCGAGTTCTACGCCAACAACGCCTCCGACCCGGGCGACTACCTCATCGGCGAGAAGATCGACATCAACGGCAACGGCACCCCGCTGCGCTACATGGACAAGCCCAGCAAGGACGCGGCGTCGAAGGACAACTGGTACTCGGGCATCGGGTCGGTCGACGTGCACTACTCGTCCGGCCCGGCGAACCACTTCTTCTACCTGCTGAGCGAGGGCAGCGGCGCCAAGGTCATCAACGGCGTCAGCTACGACTCGCCCACGGCGGACGGCCTCCCCGTGACCGGTATAGGCCGTGACAAGGCGCTTCAGATCTGGTACCGGGCGCTCACCACCAAGTTCACCTCGACCACCAACTACGCGGCGGCCCGCACCGGCACGCTCGCGGCGGCGGGTGAGCTGTACGGCACCTCGGGCGCCGAGTACAAGGCCGTGCAGGACGCGTGGGCGGCGGTCGCGGTCGGTTCCCGCTCCGGCGGAGGCGGCGGAGGCGGGACGTCGTACGAGAGCACGACCAAGGTGTCCATCCCGGACGCCGGCGCCGCGGTCACCTCGTCCATCTCCGTCACCGGCCGCACCGGGAACGCGCCGAGCAACCTCCAGGTGACTCCGAACATCACGCACACCTGGCGCGGCGACCTGGTGATCGATCTGATCGGCCCGTCGGGCACCGCGTACCGGCTGAAGAACTTCAGCTCCTCCGACTCGGCGGACAACGTGACCGACACCTACACGGTCAACGCCTCGTCCGAAACGGCCAACGGCACCTGGAAGCTGCGGGTCCAGGACCAGGCGAGGCAGGACGTCGGCACGATCAACAGCTGGAAGATCACTTTCCCGTAACCCGCAGTTCAGGGCACCCGAGGCAGGGCGCCGTCCCGGAGGTTCGACACCCCGGGGCGGCGTCCGTTCACATTCCCGAAACGTTAACCAGCCAGTCGAATTTGAGCCAACATCACTTCGGGGTCCTGACATGTACGCGCTCTTGATGCGACTCTTCCACCACTCGCCGCACGAGCACAGCAACTTCACTTCCGTCCCGGCCGGCAACCCCACGCCGACCGGACTCCCCCACATAAGGAGCTTGTGTGACTCCCCGCTACGCGCGTCACCAGCGCACCACTCTGGCCATCGCCACCGCCGTCGCCGCCGGAGCCCTCCTCGCCACCGGTCTGACCACCGGGGCCTCGGCCCAGAGCCCGGCGGCCGACAAAGCTCCCCTCGCCGCCGCCCCGACCGTCCTGTCCGCGACGGCCCGCACCGCCCTCGTCGAGGAGGCGCAGGCCAACGCCGCCGAGACCGCCCGCCAGATCGGCCTCGGCACTCAGGAGAAGCTGGTCGTCAAGGACGTCGTGAGAGATGTCGACGGCACGGTGCACACGCGCTACGAGCGCACCTACGCCGGCCTCCCGGTCCTCGGCGGTGACCTCGTGATCCACACCGCGAAGTCCGGCAAGACGCAGGGTGTGACCAAGGCGACCAAGGCGGCCATCAAGGTGGCCAACCTCAAGCCCCGGATCACCGCGGCGAAGGCGGAGAAGCAGGCCGTGAAGGCCGCGCAGAGCGCGGGCTCGGAGAAGACCGCCGCCGACGGCGCGCGCAAGGTCGTCTGGGCGGGCAACGGCAAGCCGGTCCTCGCCTACGAGACGATCGTCGGCGGGCTCCAGGACGACGGCACCCCGAACCAGCTGCACGTCATCACCGACGCCGCCACCGGCAAGAAGCTCTACGAGTACCAGGGCATAGAGACCGGAACCGGCAAGAGCCTGTACTCGGGCACGGTCACCCTGGGCACCACCAAGTCGGGTACCTCGTACCAGCTGTACGACACCACGCGCGGCGGCCACAAGACGTACAACAAGGCGCACGGCACCAGCTCGTCCGCGGGCACGCTGTTCACCGACTCGGACGACGTCTGGGGCACCGGCAGCGCCTCCAGCTCCACCACCGACCAGACCGCCGCCGTCGACGCCGCCTACGGCGCGCAGACGACCTGGGACTTCTACAAGAACACCTTCGGCCGCAGCGGCATCAAGAACGACGGCAAGGCCGCCTACTCCCGGGTGCACTACGGCAACCAGTACGTCAACGCGTTCTGGGACGACAGCTGCTTCTGCATGACCTACGGCGACGGCACGGGCAACAACCACCCGCTGACCTCGCTGGACGTGGCCGGCCACGAGATGAGCCACGGCGTCACCTCCAACACCGCGGGCCTGAACTACTCGGGCGAGTCCGGCGGCCTCAACGAGGCCACCTCCGACATCTTCGGCACCGGTGTGGAGTTCTACGCCAACAACGCCTCCGACCCCGGTGACTACCTCATCGGCGAGAAGATCGACATCAACGGCAACGGCACCCCGCTGCGGTACATGGACAAGCCCAGCAAGGACGGCGGCTCCGCCGACTCCTGGTCCTCCGGCGTCGGCAACCTCGACGTGCACTACTCGTCGGGCGTGGCGAACCACTTCTTCTACCTGCTGTCGGAGGGCAGCGGCTCCAAGACGATCAACGGAGTGACGTACAACTCGCCGACCTCCAACGGCTCCACGGTCACCGGCATCGGCCGGGCCAAGGCGCTGCAGATCTGGTACAAGGCGCTGACGACGTACTTCACGTCGACGACGAACTACAAGTCGGCCCGTACGGGCACCCTCTCGGCGGCGGCGGCCCTGTACGGCTCCGGCAGCGCCGAGTACAACGCGGTGGCGGCGGCCTGGTCCGCGGTCAACGTGAGCTAGAGGCGCGTAGCGACACAGCGGCCCCCGGCTCGAAGGCGACGCCGGGGGCCGCTCTACGCTGGGGCCCATGTCCTTCACGTACGAGGATGTCGGCGCGACACGCGACGGCCACTGCCCCGCGGGGTTCCGCCCCCTGCACGTCCGCGCCCGTATCGGGGAGGGCGAGGAGGTGTTCCGCCGGGCGTCCGAGGCCCTGCTCACCTGGGAGCTGCACCGCGCCATGGGCGTCGGCGTCTCGGCCGGCGCGGACCGGGCGGCCCCCGGCGTCGACGTCACACTCACCCTGGCCGGCGTGATCAAGGCCCCGTGCCGGGTGGTCTGGGCGGTCGAGGAGCACCGCCGCGCGGGCTGGGCGTACGGCACGCTGGAGGGCCACCCGGAGTCCGGCGAGGAGGCTTTCGTCGTGGACCGCACCGGCGACGGCACGGTCTGGCTGACGGTCACGGCCTTCAGCCGCCCGGTCAAGTGGTACACAAGGGCGGGCGGCCCGGCGGCACGGGGGTTCCAGCACGTCTACGCGCGACGGTGCGGGGCGGTCCTGCGGAAGCTGTGCGCGCCGTACGGCACAGACTGAGTGCCGCTGCTTATCTCCCCTGCACCGTCACCGCACGACCAACACGATGAGCATCGCCGCCCAGCACACTGCCACCAGAACGGGCAGCAGGGCCATGATCAACCCGGTGGGCGACTGATGAAGCCAGTCGTTGCCCTCGGTATCCGTACCTCTTCCCACGATCCGCTGCCCGCCGTGCCAGGCGAGCACCTCCTCCAGGTCCATCGCGCAGCGTTTGCGGGCGCTGAGGTAGCGGCGGCCGAAGCGCAGCATCTGCGCGAAGGCGAGCGCGGAGCCCAGTCCGATGACACAGACGATCGACGCAAGGCTTCGCGACACGTCCTGTGCGGAGCCCGCGTCCTGCTGGGCGCCCAGCGTAAAGCCGAGAGCCGCCGCCAGACCGGCGGTGATGTAGAAGAAGTTGTTCAGCTTCTGCCAGTTGGTGTTGTCCTCGTGCTTGTACAGGTCCACGGCGATGGCGTACTGGGCTTGCAGCAGCGTCTCCCGCGGCTTGCGCGCCACCCACACCATGCGTCGTCTGCCGTCGGGCGGGGTGAGCCTGGTCAGCTCCTCGAAGCCGAGCTTGCGGTGGAAACCGGCCGACGCCTCGTTGTAGGGCTCGCAGACGGCCGCCGCGATCACCGGGCTCGCCGTCCACTGCTCCAAGACATGGTGGTAGAGCCGGGAGGCCACGCCGGAGCGGGCCACCGAGCGTGCCACGCACACCTGCTTGATGACGAGGAAGGCGCCGAGCGTGCTCTTGACCCGGTGGTTGAGCCATTCGTCGGGCCCGAGGCGCTCGTCGCTGTAGGCCAGCACGAAACCCACCACTTCCTTGCCCTTGAGGGCCACCCAGAAGTGTTCGGCGGTGCTGAGCCGGTTCCGGTAGTCGTCGATGGTGTAGTCGGACACCAGGAAGCCGTCACGGCTCGCGCGGTCGGGGTCGACCCCGTCCAGACGCCAGTCCTGGGCCAGCGCCACTACAGCTTGGAGTTGGTCGTCTCCCGCCCGAACGATCTCGATACCGTCGGCCACCGTCGCCCCCCTTGTACCGTCCCCTGTTGAGTGCGGGTGCCAACTTATCGTCCGGCAAGGCGAGTTGAGGGGTCGATTCACGCCATGCACACGCTCGGCGGTCCTGCCCTCCGGTCCCCGGTCCGTACGTGACGCCTACGGACGCCGCTCCGGGCTGCCAGGTGGCGGCTCCGCCGTCCGAGCGGTGCGCGAGGCGTGCCGCGCACCGCTCGGCCGTCATTCACTCCGTCGACAAGCCGGGCGACAGCTCCCGGGGAGCCCTCACCGCATCAGTACCCCAGCCCCCTCCCCCGCCCCCTCCGAAGGCACCGACACCAAGCCGAGTTCCGCGCTCGTCGCCAGCAGCCGGTGCGCCGGAAGGATCCGCACGGTGTAGCCGAACGGCCCGGTGCGGTCCAGGGACAGCGGGCCCTCGTACGCCCAGCGGCCCTCCAGGTCCGGGCCGCCCGCCGGTTTCAGGGCCGTCGCCGTCGCGTCCGCGATGCGGTCGTCCGCGTCGACACGGCCCGACACCGCCTGGACCTCCACGTCGTCGGGCGCCAGGTCGCCGAGGCCCACCCGGACCCGGAGCGAGAGCGTCGCGCCCAGCTCCGCCGTCGCCGTGGCCGCCGACGCCTCCACATGGTCGACCGTGACCGCCGGCCACGCGGCACGCACCCGTGCCTTCCAGCCCGCCAGCTCCCGCGCCGCGTCCGATGTCATCGCCCGGTGCGCGTGCGCCGCCGGGGTGTACAGACGCTCCACGTACTCGCGCACCATCCGCCCGGCCAGCACCTTGGGGCCGAGGTTCATGAGGGTCTGGCGCACCATCTCGATCCAGCGGTCGGGCAGCCCGCTCTGGCCCCGTTCGTAGAAGCGCGGCGTCACCCGCCGCTCCAGCAGCTCGTACAGGGCCGCGGCCTCCAGGTCGTCGCGGCGGTCCTCGTCCATGGCGGCGCCGTCCGCCGTGGGGATCGCCCAGCCGAAGTCCGGCTGGAACCACTCGTCCCACCAGCCGTCCAGGACCGACAGATTCAGGCCGCCGTTGAGCGCCGCCTTCATGCCGCTGGTCCCGCACGCCTCCAGCGGGCGCAGCGGGTTGTTCAGCCACACGTCGCAGCCGGGGTAGAGCTTCTGCGCCATCGCCATGCCGTAGTCCGGCAGGAAGACGATGCGGTGGCGCACGCGCGGGTCGTCGGCGAACCGCACCAGCTCCTGGATCAGGCGCTTTCCGCCGTCGTCCGCCGGGTGAGCCTTGCCCGCCACGACGATCTGCACCGGACGCTTCGGGTGCAGCAGCAGTTCCATCAGGCGGTCCCGGTCGCGCAGCATCAGGGTCAGGCGCTTGTACGACGGTACCCGGCGGGCGAAGCCGATCGTCAGGACGTCGGGGTCCAGGACCCCTTCGATCCAGCCCAGTTCGGCCGTGCCCGCACCGCGCTGCCGCCAGGACGCGTACAGCCGCTCCCGCACCTCCAGCACCAGCTGTTCACGCAGGACCCGGCGCAGATCCCAGATCTCCTGGGCCGGGATCTCCGCGATGCCGTCCCAGCGCTCGCGCCCGCCGACCGTCATCGCGTCCTCGGTGCGCTCCGCGCCGATCTGCCGGGCCCCGAGCCGGAACACCTCCGGGGCCACCCAGGTCGGCGCGTGCACCCCGTTGGTCACCGACGTGATCGGTACCTCGTCGGGGTCGAAACCCGGCCACAGTCCGGAGAACATCTCCCGGCTGACGCTGCCGTGCAGCAGCGAGACCCCGTTGGCGCGCTGACCGAGCCTGAGGCCCATCACCGCCATGTTGAACAGGTTGGGCTCACCGCCCGGGTAGGTCTCCATGCCGAGTTGCAGGATCCGCTCCACGGCGATGCCCGGAAGCTCCGCGCCGGGTCCGAAGTGGCGGGCCACCAGCTCCCGGTCGAAGCGGTCGATGCCGGCCGGGACGGGGGTGTGGGTGGTGAAGACCGTGCCGGCCCTCACCGCCTCCAGAGCCCCGTCGAAGTCCTCACCGGCCGCGCACAGTTCGGCGATCCGCTCCAGGCCCAGGAAGCCCGCGTGTCCCTCGTTGGTGTGGAAGACCTCCGGCTCGGGGTGCCCGGTCAGCCGGCAGTACGCCCGCACCGCGCGCACCCCGCCGATTCCCAGCAGCATCTCCTGGAGCAGCCGGTGCTCGCTGCCGCCGCCGTACAACCGGTCGGTGACGCCCCGCTCGCCGAGGTCGTTCTCCTCCACGTCCGAGTCGAGCATCAGCAGCGGCACCCGGCCCACCTGGGCGAGCCAGATACGGGCCTGGAGCCGGCGGCCGCCGGGCAGGCCCAGCGACACCTGGGCCGCGGTGCCGTCCGGCTCGTGCAGGGGCGCCACCGGCAGCTCGTTCGGGTCGAGCACCGGATAGTGCTCCTGCTGCCAGCCGTCCCGGGACAGGGTCTGCCGGAAGTAGCCGTGCCGGTAGAGCAGACCCACGCCGATCAGCGGGACCCCGAGATCGCTGGCCGCCTTCAGATGGTCGCCGGCGAGGATGCCGAGGCCGCCGGAGTACTGGGGCAGCGCGGCGGTGATGCCGAACTCGGGTGAGAAGTAGGCGATCGCGGCGGGGAGGTCGGACCCGGACGCGCGGGACTGGTACCAGCGGTCGCCGCTCATGTAGTCGGTCAGATCGTCGGCGGCCGCGGCGAGACGGCGCAGGAAACGGCGGTCCTCGGCCAGCTCCGCGAGCCGTGCGGGCGGCACACTCCCCAGCAGCCGCACCGGGTCGCCGCCCGAGGCGGCCCACCGCTCGGGGTCGACCGACTGGAAGAGGTCACGGGTCTCGGAATGCCAGGACCAGCGCAGATTGCGGGCGAGGTCGCTGAGCGGGTGAAGGGTTTCGGGGAGGACGGGACGTACGGTGAACCTGCGGATGGCCTTCACGAGTTCCACCTTCACGTAAGGGCGTACGCGGCGTGTCATCCCCGACGGTACGCCGCGCAGCGACGGCGCGTTCGGCTTACCGCCGGTTCGCGCGGAGCCGGCGCCGCGGGCTCGTCCCGAAGGGCACGGGGCCGATATGGCCGATTCCGCCCCGTCAGGCGGGCTTGTGGGCCTGTGGGCTTGTGGCGGTTCACACCGCACGAGAGGCTGCCCGTCGGCGTACCCGCGCTCACGGGGAAGCAGGGCCGGGTCGGCGCCGGTGGAGATCACCGACGCGGGCTCCGGCTCGCCGGTCAAACTCCTGCGGGTGGGCAACCCTTGAACTGCCGTTCACCGGGCACCCGTACTGTTACCGGCCTCGCCCCCAGCGGGCGGGGCCGGTCCCTTTCCCTCGCCCGGATGCGGCCGGTCTTGAAGGTAGACATACGCGTGAGTAGTTAACAAAGTGCCGGAATGCCCACCCGCACTTGGTGGGAAGGCTCCTCCGGTAACCCCGCCGGCCATCTTGCGACACCTTCATCCGCCACCCACGTTGACGCGGACAGGAGCGGTCATGCCCCCGACGCACCACTCGCCGACATCCACGGCCCCCGGCACCGGCGCCTCCCCCCTACGGACCCCCGACGCCGGTCCTCCCGCCCCCCGAACACCTTCCTCAGGCCAGGATCCCGCCCCGGTCGCGGGCACGGGTCCCGCCCTCGGACGCATCCCCGTCCTCGATGTACGCCCCCTCGTTCTCGGGGGCCGCCGCCCGGCCAAGGCGGTGGTGGGCGAGGAGTTCGAGATCTCCGCCACCGTCTTCCGCGAGGGCCACGACGCCGTCGCCGCCAATGTCGTCCTCACCGATCCGGAGGGCCGTCCCGGTCCCTGGACGCCGATGCGTGAACTGGAACCCGGATCGGACCGCTGGGGCGCCACCGTCTCCGTACCCAGGGAGGGCGACTGGACCTACGCCGTGGAGGGGTGGGGCGATCCGGTCGCCACCTGGCGGCACCACGCGACGATCAAGATCCCGGCAGGGATCGACACCGAACTCGTCCTGGAGGAGGGGGCGCGGCTGTACGAGCGCGCCGCCGCCGGGGTCCCGGAGCGCGAGGGCCTCGGTGAGGTGCTGCTCGCCGCGGCGGCCGCCCTGCGCGACACCGGCCGCCCGGCCTCCTCCCGGCTCGCGGCGGCTCTCACCCCCGAGGTGGGTGAGGTGTTGGCGCGGTTTCCGTTGCGGGAGTTGGTGACGTCGTCGGGTGTGTTGCCGTTGCTGGTGGAGCGGGAGCGGGCGTTGTTCGGGTCGTGGTACGAGTTCTTTCCGCGTTCGGAGGGGACGGCTGAGTGTGCGCACGGGACGTTCCGTTCGGCGGCGCGGCGGTTGCCGGTGATCGCGGGGATGGGTTTCGACGTGGTGTATCTGCCGCCGGTTCATCCGATCGGGACGACGTTTCGTAAGGGCCGTAACAACAGTTTGTCGGCGGGTGGGGGTGATGTGGGGGTGCCGTGGGCGATCGGGTCGTCGGAGGGCGGGCACGATGCGGTGCATCCCGGTCTGGGGACGTTGGAGGATTTCGACTGGTTCGTGGGGCGGGCGCGGGAGCTGGGGCTGGAGGTGGCGCTGGATTTCGCGTTGCAGTGTTCGCCGGATCATCCGTGGGTGGAGAAGCATCCGGAGTGGTTCCGGCATCGTGCGGACGGGTCGATCGCGTATGCGGAGAATCCGCCGAAGAAGTATCAGGACATCTATCCGGTGTTCTTCGATGCGGACATGGAGGGGCTGGTGGCGGAGACGCTGCGGGTCCTGCGGTTCTGGATGGGGCATGGGGTGCGGATCTTCCGGGTGGACAATCCGCATACGAAGCC